>JAMONN010000073.1 GCA_027065775.1 Flavobacteriaceae bacterium
TTGTTTAGTTCTTCATCTGTTTTGGCTGTTTCAATACCAATTAATAATAGATTTTGTTCTGCTTTAATGACTTCTATTTGATTATTAGTGTTTTCTAATATAAAATGATAAGCATCTTTTGCAGGTTCATAATTTTTTGCTTCTAAAGAAATGTCTGCTAATTCAAATATTTTTTTCAAGTCGCTAGAACTACGTTTAAAAATGGCTTTTTCTTGCACTAGAGCTTTATCATAATCTTTTTGTTGCATGTATAACCAACTCAATAAATTATTCCAAGAGACTTTAGGATTGTTTTGCAATCGTTTGATTAGTATTTTTCTAAAAAGTTTATTGTTCTCGTTTTCACTATCATCTGTTATAAATTTACCAATATATCGCTGAATGGTAGCGTAATAATTCTCACTATGATTAATCATGTTTAAATACGCATTAAACATTTTTTCAATCTCTAGTTTTTCGCCATAAATGGAAGCGATATTTAGATTATAATTTAATTTTGGGTTTTTAAGCATTGCCATTTCATATACTTCTAAAGCCTTATCTAGCATGTGGTTTTTCTGAAAAGCATTACCAGTATTTCTAGCAGAACGCGGATAATTTTCCACTTGTTTAATGGCATTTAGATATAAACTATCTGCTTGTACTTTTAAATTTTGTATTTGATAATTATATCCTAATTCAACATTTAAATGATATTGTTTAGGGAATTTTTCTTTTTGATTTTCAATAAATTCTTTTGCTTCATTAAATTGTTCATCTTCTTGGTAGCAAGTAAGTAATTGTTTAAAATAGAATTTATTGTTATTATTTTTATCATATAATTTTTTGTAGATACTTGCTGCTTTATTGTATTCTCCTTTTCTAAAATAGTCATAAGCTAATTGTACGTTTTGAGATTGTACAAAATTTATAAAACTAAAGAATAGTATAATTAATATTTTTTTCATGCAGTTTTTAGGATAGTAGAAGCAAAAATTATTCCGAAAAATTATTATTTAAAATTAATGTAATTGCTTTTATTAAGTTGTTTTAGTATAAAAGAACTTTATTATACATTTCAAAAATACACAAACAAATGTTAAATAAATATTAAAACAGAGAAAAATAAAAATTTAGGGGTAACATTTTGGCACGTAATTTGTCTTATAAGTAAATATACTAATCAATATAACTAAAACTTTAAATTATGGACATCAAAAAATTATACGAAAACGCTAAGAATAAAGCAAATTCATTTATGGTTAATGGTCAAATTTCTGCTTATGTAAACGCTTTAAAAGAAATGAATCAGTACAAAAAAATGCTAGTTGTAGTTGCTGCAAACTAATTTTTTCTTCTAAAATTAAATTGAATTTTTTGAGATTCATCTGAAATCTCCGCAATTAATTTGCCTTTTACATAATTGTAACTAATCTTTTTAGGGAATTCATTCTTTTTATTTTCACAAATAAAACCTGTTTTGGTTTGTGCTATAAAATTAAAGTATGTTGGTTGTGAGTTTACACCAGTAACTTCTAATTTCCAATTTCCATTATTATTTAAGAGTCTTAATTTTTCACTAAAAATAGTGTCTTTCTTTTTTAGTGTATAACCATTACCTCTATATTCATTAGAAGAGAATTTTGTCCAATTTTCAAAAGTATTTTGACCTTTGGTGTCATTTTCCCTAACCCAATTTCCAATTAACCAATCTGGTTGAAGTTTTTGTTCCTTATTACAACTCGTTAATAAAGTAAAAGTAATTACAATAAAAAGAATTTTTAAATTCATGTATTTTATAGTGATACGATAACTTAAAGTCATCGCATCACTTAATTCAAGGTTAAAAAAAGCAAATACTTTTTTATTATTTAATCAATAATATCAAACCCAGTATATTTAACTAAGCAATCTGGTATTTTTATACCATTTGGTGTTTGGTAATTTTCTAATATACCTGCTAAAACTCTTGGTAATGCTAATGAACTACCATTTAATGTATGTGCTAATTGTGTTTTACCGTTTTCATCTTTATAGCGTAATTTTAATCGGTTTGCTTGAAAAGTTTCAAAATTTGAAACCGAACTTATCTCTAACCAACGATCTTGTGCTGTTGAAAATACTTCAAAATCATACGTTAATGTAGCAGTAAAGCCAAGGTCGCCACCACAAAGTCTAAGTACTCTAAAAGGTAATTTTAAATCTCGTAAAATTTCTACTACATGATCTACCATTCCGTCAAGTGCTTTTTGTGAATTGTTAGGGTGTTCTACCCTAACAATTTCCACTTTGTCAAATTGATGTAGTCTATTTAAACCTCTAACATGAGCACCATACGAACCTGCTTCACGTCTAAAACAAGGTGTGTATGCTGTTTTACATATTGGAAAATCTTCTTCTTTTAAGATAACATTTCTGAATATATTTGTAACAGGTACTTCGGCAGTTGGTATTAAATACAAATCATCTTTTGCATCGTGATACATTTGTCCTTCTTTATCTGGCAATTGTCCTGTAGCGATAGCAGACGCTTCGTTTACCATATGTGGTACTTGAACTTCATCATAACCAGCAGTAACATTTTTGTCTAAAAAATAATTGATTAAAGCACGTTGTAATTTAGCACCTTTACCTTTATAAACAGGAAAACCTGCACCAGCAATTTTATTACCTAATTCAAAATCTATAATGTCGTATTTTTTGGCTAATTCCCAATGTGGTAAAGCGCCATCATGCAATTTAGGAATTTCACCTTCTTGAAAAGTAGTTTCATTATCATCTTCGGAATTCCCTTTTGGTACTAATTTATTCGGAATGTTTGGTATTTGGTATAGTAAATCCTTTAATTCTTCTATTGTTTTTGCTAGATTTTCTTTTAAATTATTAGAATTAACTTTTAATTCGCCAGATTTTTCTTTTAGTATGTTTGCTTTTTCTACTTCACCATTTTTAAATAAACCGCCAATTTCTTTGGCTATCTTATTCGCTTCCGCTAAAGTGTTATCTAATTCTGTTTGAATATTTTTTCGATTTTCATCGGAAGTTATTACAGCATCAATTATTTTGGTGGCATCTTTAAAATTACGGACTTCCAAACCTTTTAATACTAATTCTTTATTTTCTTTGATGTAGGATACTTGTAGCATGGTTGTATTTTTTGAAATGCAAATATACTTTATATTTAAATATTTTGCATAAAAAAACCCTTGTCTTACTTTAGAAAATAAACTCAAGGGTTATAAATTAGGGGAAACTAATTTATTTTATAGGGTAAAATTATTTTTTCTTAGGAAAAACGAAAGTATAACTTTCTAATTCACCAGGGTTTAATATTTTCATTTCAACCCTTTTGTTGACATTATGCTCTGTATTTGTGCACTTTACAAAAGGTTTGCATTTGTTTAAAATGTTAGAATCTCCAAAACCTATTGCTATTAAATTTTCTCCTTTAACACCATTACTAATAAAGAAGTCTTTAATTGAATTTGCTCTTTTTTCAGTAATTGATTTTGAATAATCTACAGCAGATCTTGTGTCGTTAAAAACACCAATTTCTATTTTTAAATTAGGGTTTTGAATTAATCTTGATGCTATTAAACCAAGTTCATATCTAGCGGATTCATTTAATTTTTGAGAACCTAATTCAAATGTTATTTTGTTATTGCAAAATAACATTAATCGTTGATTACTTCTAATAATTTTAATTGGGTCACCAATAGTGTCATTAGAATAATTTGTTGCGTTTAATGTGTTGCTTATAATTAAGCATAGAATGAAAGTTAGAGGGGATAATTTTTTTTTCATTTTGATTAGAATTTTTAATTCCAACCCAAAAAATCTATTTCAACATACCGAACTGTAAGGAGTTACGATTTTTTTAGTTTTATTAATTTGTATAAGATTTAAGGGACGAAATCTTTTTGTTTTAGTTGTTAATTTTGCAAAGGTACTAAAATTATAAAGTCGCCAACAAAGTTCTGGCCGTTTTTTCGTCTTTTTTTATTTGTTGAAATAATTCTTCTAAGGAATTGAATTTTTTTTCATCACGCAACCTTTTAATTAAATTAACTTGAATTTCTTTGCCGTATAAGTCTGCATTAAAATCGAGTAGATGCACTTCTATTGTTTGTGTATTGCCTTCTACTGTTGGTCTAAAACCAATGTTCATAATGCCAAAATACTCCATTTTATTTATAAAACAACGTATTAAATAGACACCTGTTTTTGGTACTAATTTGTAATTCTTATTTACATTTAGATTTATAGTTGGGTAATTCCATTTTTTTCCTAAACCTCTTCCGTGAATTACTTTACCAGTTAACATATATTCATACCCTAAATAAGTATTTGCAATTTCTATTTTTCCTTCAGAAAGAGCGTTTCTAATTTTAGTGGAACTTACGGCAACATCTTTAATATCTTGAACGGATATTTCTACTACTTCAAAATTAAAAAGTTTACCATATTCTTGTAATTGTTGAAAATCACCTTCTCTATTTCTTCCAAAACGATGATCGTAACCAATAATCAGTTTAGAAATGTTTAGTTTTTTAAGAAGTATATTTTTTGTAAACTCTAATGCGGTTAATCTTGAGAATTCTTCCGTAAAAGGTTCTATGATTAAACAGTCTAAACCTGCTTTTTTTAAAAGTACTTTTTTTTCTTCTAAAGTATTTAACAATCTTAATTCCACCGTTTTTTGTAAAATCATTCTTGGATGTGGAAAGAAAGTTAAAATTACAGACTCGTTTGAAGACTTATTTTTATTTAATTTGCGTATAATTTTTTGATGACCAATATGAACACCATCAAAAGTACCTACAGTTACTATAGTTTTAGCAGAATTTTTATAACTAGTTAAACCTTTAAAAACTTTCAAAAGAAATATTGATTTTAGATTGACAAAAGTACTTAAAGAATTAGATGTTAGCGTTATTTTATAGAAATAGTTACCAATAAACTTTAAATAAAAAATTTGGTGTAAAGCCTAAGGATACTTTATCTACAATCTTAATAGGATCATTGATTGAATTGTTTCCCACAAACTCTCTACTAATTGGATTTCTCTTGTCATATAGATTACGAATAGATAGTCCTATTTTTCCTTTTAATTTCCCTTTTTTTTGAAATTTAAAATTATAGGTAGAAGAAAAATCTAAACGATGATAAAAATCTAAACGTTCGGTATTTACACCTTCAAACCTTTGAGAAAAATCATTTATAGGTATGTTTTTAGTAAATGGTTTGCCAGTATGTACTTTAAAACCCAAACTAAAATTAATTTTTTTTATTTTAGAAGAAAAGGAAACAGATCCTGTATGCGCAATTGCATTATTAGCAGTAAAATAAGCATCATTATTTATATTGTTAAATTTGTTTTTAACATCGCTATAAGCGTAACTTAACCATACATTTATTTTGTTAAATTTCTTTTTTAAATAAAAATCAATACCTTTTATTTTTTGATCTCCTAAATGAATAGAATTATCTAATGGATTTAAAAACCCAAGCGACAATGCAGTTAAACCTTCAATTCGTTTCGTATAAAAATCTAAATCTAATAACCAATTTTTATTGTTATAAATAATACCAGAAGAAATATGATAGCTATTTATAATGGGGAAAGTTTCATTGTCGGCTAAACGCCAAATTTCATTTTCTAAAGATAAATCACTTAGAATAGTTTCATCAATCTGACTGATTACTTGATTTTTAATTTCGCCAGTTATTTGTATTTGTACATTTTTATGTATTGGTTTGTGAAGAATGAATCTAGGTTCAAATTTTAGTTTGTTAAATTCGGAATAGTAGTTAATTCTAAAACCACCTTCAAAATTAAATAGTTTATTGTTTCTGTAAATATAATTCGAATAAAACGCGTGTGTAGTAACTCGATCTTGCGTATTGTCTAATATTAAGGTAACGTCACTAGTATCTAAAAAAGCAAAACTGACATCTTTAAAATTAAACTGATAACCAATATTTAATCTATTACTATTAGTAGTTTTTATATGTAACTCGGTATTAATAGCAGTATCAAAAATAATGTTTTTTTTATCGAAATCTAATTTTTGAGCGATTTCATCTGATTTTCTTAAGTTGTAATTTAGTTCGTAATCTGAAAAACTACCAAGCGTAGTTTGTGTTATGTTGTCGTTCCATTTTCTATACCATTTAATACTATATCCGTTATTTTTAATAGATAATAAATCTGTACTTGTCTGCTGGCTATCATTATCATTTACCGTGTAATCTAAATTATTTTCGATATTAAATGAACTAAAATAAAATTGATTAGCGTCATTGAATTTATAGTTTAATTTTAAGTTGTAATCTAAAAAGAAAAAATCATTATTTGTATTTGCTGTATTCACAATTTTGGTGTCTTGAAATACTTTTTTTGCTAATTTATCAAAGGTTATAGATTCATAAAATTCCGTATAACTTCGTCTTGCAGCAATTTGCATGCTTAATTTATTATTAACTAATGGTATAGCTAAAAAAGCAGAAGCATTGATTCCGTTAAGATCAATGCTTGCTTTTATTTCTTTTTGAATAGTATTATTAGTTTCTATATTGATAACACTAGAAATACGTTCGCCAAATTTAGGATTCGTACCTTTATTATAAAAGGTAACTTTTTTTGCCATATTAGGGTTAAATGCCGAAATCATACCAAACAAGTGACCTTTATGGTAACTATTAATGCCATCCCAAATTATTCTATTTTGATCGTTAGAACCACCACGCACTACTAAACCAGTTGCGGTTTCGTTAGGGCTTATTACGCCTGGTAATTGTTGAATACTTTCAATAATATCGGTTTCAATTAAGCCAGGTAAAATGGTTAATTTTTCTAGGTTTAATAAAAACGATGTGTTTTTATTTTTGCTAATACCATACGTTAAATAATTTGAAATCACAACATTATCTAATTGTTGAATGTCGTTAAGAGATTGTTTTGTTTTTAATATAACGTAATTTTTTTTGTCAATTTTTTGAAATTTAATGGCAAGATTAAATTCAATTTCTGATAAAATATCTTTTAAATTTATTTGCTGTTTTTTTAAAGAAAAAGTTTTATTCTGAATTATGTTATCTTGATAAGAAAACTGAATATTAAAATTTTTTTCAATTTTTGAGATAACTTCAGTTAGGTTTTCTTTCTGAAATTGAATAGAATGCATCTTTTTTTCCTGAGCGAAAACCATCAGCGGTATTAGAAAACTAAGAAAAATGCATATCCGCAATTTCATTATCTATTTTTAACTTTTATTAGTAGATAACAAATTTAAGGTATAATATTTAAAAATAATAAAAATACGAATTGTTTATTAACTTTAATGTTTGTTAGTTAGTACTATAACTTTTTTATTGTTTGTAAAATCAATTAACATTGCTTTAAAAACGGTTGCGAATGCTGTTTCTTTGTTTTTGTGATTAAAATTTCCTGTAAATAAAATCTCAGTATTAATTTTTGAAGAATCGAATTTAATATTAAATTGTTTTTCTAAATCAGAAAGTACATATTTTAAAGGTGTACTTTTATAAGTACTAACACCATTTAACCATGTTGGTTCTGGTTCAACCTTTGTTAGAGTTTCTATTTTGTTTTTAATTTTACGAATACTTTCGGTAGGTTTTAAAATAAAAGTTTCATTTTTACTACTAACTTTCACTTTACCAGTATAACAAACAACTTCAAAAAAATCATTTTTAGAATTCACATTAAATTGAGTTCCTAAAACTTTTACAATCCCATTTTTTGTGATGACAGTAAAAGTGCTACCTTTTTTTACTTTAAAAAACGCTTCGCCATTTAGGTGTAATTCTCTATTATTTTGCCAGTCTTTTTTTGTGTAACTAATTTCGGATTTAGCACTTAATATAACTTCAGAACCATCTAATAAAGCAATCGTTTTTTGTTCGCCAAATGTTGTTTTATTTAATATAGATTGTTGATTTAAAAAAGAATAAACACCAAAAAACAAAATAACAGAAGCAGCAACAGAAATTGCCCATTTAGAATATAATTTTCTAACTTTAGTTTTTCGATTTATTTTATTTTGAATTCCTTTAAAAGTATGACTGTTTGTAGTTTCAAACTTTTCATATAGTAAAATCCCTTCTTTTAGTTTTTTATAAGATACGAACTCTTCTAAAGACACTAATTTTTTAAAATCAATATCTGTTATTTCATCAGCCATCCATTGGGCTAAAAAAACATCGTTATCTTTATGTATACTATTATTTTTCATTTATTATTTTCTCTATGCAATTTTTTCTATACCCAAAACAACTCTTTATATTAATACCCTACTTTTTATATTTATTTTTATAAAATTATACCGATCCTATATTTTTTCGCATAACCATTAAAGCTTTATGCATTCTTTTTTCTACTGCTTTTATGGTGATACCTAGCATTTCGGCTATTTCTCTATATTTTTTCTTTTCAATTCTACTTAATAAAAATACTTCTTTTTGTTTTGGCGTTAAACTATTAATTACTTTTTCTAATTTTATTTGAAACTCTTTTTCTTCCATTAAAAAATCTGGCGCTTCGTTAGTACTGTGTTTTACTAAATGCACTCTATTTTTTAAGATTACTTTTTCGTGTTTTTTTATGTTTAAGAATAAATTATTTGCACAGGTATACAAAAAACTTTTTGCTTTGTTATATTCTACTTTTTCACAGTTATTCCATAATTTAACAAAAGCATCTTGTGCAACATCTTCCAAAGTATTCATATCGCCATATTTATAATATAAAAACCGTTTTAAACCTTTTGCATGCGTTTCGTAAAACACAGCAAAATCTTTTGGGTTACATATTTTTTTAGTAGTTGGCATTAAAAATTAATATTTTAAGATGCCAAATTTATTAAAAATTTATTAAGTTTGTTAGGGTTATTTTTTAATTAGTTGTTTTAAATGAGAGATCACCATTTTTTTGAGTGTCTTTTTAATAGTAAATATGAAAAAAAATAAATGTTTTTTACTGTCAATTATACTAATTATTATATTGGTTTTTTCTGCATGTAAAAATACAGAACCTATAGTTGATAATTTATTTGCTACAGAAAAAAGTAACGCTACAGAACAAGCAATTAATTCATTTAGAGAACATTTTAATATAAATGGTTCTTTAAATTCAACTCAAAACCCTGTAGGTAATATAATATTCGATTATGGTTTTGAATTTAATTACCCAAATACATTTTCTTATAGTAATGGTACACAGGTTATAGTTGAAGATTTAAGAAGTTTAATTAATGTTGCTGTTAATGCAACAGATAGTTTATATATAGATGGTATTTCGTTCCCTTTTGATGTTACAACATTTAAACAAAATTCGATTCAAATACTAACTATTGATGATGAATCGGAATTTGAATTGTTATTAGAAGATCGTAAAGTGATTAATAATAATGGTTGTGAATGCCCATTAGACGATAGTCCTGTTTGTTTTGAAATTGAAGATTTAAATGGTCAAAATTTCAATATTCAATTTCCGAATTTATGTATGGCAAAATGCGAAGGTTTAATAATTGAAGACATTGTAGTTTGTGATTATACAAATCCTGCAATTACTGATTTTGCTTCTTGTTTTGAATTTGTTTTTCCTTTATCTATAATTGATACTGAGTTAAATAGTATTCAAATTAATAATGAAACCGAATTTGAAATTGCGATATATTCTAATTATATATTTGATTTTGTTTACCCGTTTGAAATAACCACAGAAATAACAGGGCAAACAGAAGTTATTGAAATTTCTAGTGCAGGTATTTTTATTAATTTATTAATAGATTGTGCAACTTCTGTTGGTAGTTGTATAGATAATTGTCCAACAACTTCTGAACCAGTTTGTGTAGAATTTCAACAAAATGGTCAATTTATTACTTTATCATATCGAAATGCTTGTCTTGCTCAATGCGATGGTTTTGCAGATTTTATTACTTGTACTAATAACTTCGAATGTGATGATAATTGCCCACAAGGTGGCGAAAATGTTTGTGTAGAAGTTGCTTTGCCAAGTGGAGAATTGATAACTTTTATTTACGAAAACGCATGTTTTGCAGAATGTGATGGATTTACGAGCGACAATTTTGTGAGTTGTAACTAATTTATAAAGTAAGATTATCCCCTTAATATTTTACTTTTTTTAGACTGCCTTTTGGGCAGTCTTTTTTTATCCTTAAATTAAAATTTTGTTCTATATATTTTTTAATACATTTAAAGCAATTTCAACCGAATCAATTTTAATAAAAGTAAGTAATAATCGCAAACCGTTTTTGGTTTCCTTTTCATTCATTACACAAGATTTTTTATTGTTTTGTACATAATTTAAAATACGAGTAAATTTTTCACTTTGATAAAATTCACTTTGTTGATCACTTACAAAATAACAAAGCATTCGTTTTTGTTTTAAAATAACTTTTTCCATACCAAAAGTACGAGCCAACCATTTTATTCTAACCGAATTTAACAAATCAACAATCTGTGTTGGTATTTCACCAAATCTATCGATTAGATTTTTTTCAAACGCGATTAATTCTGTTTCGTCTTTTAGATTGCCTAATTCGTTATAAAGATTTAATCTTTCCGATATAATCGAAATATAATCATCAGGTATTAAAATTTCAAAATCGGTATCTATCTGTACTTCTTTTACGTACGTTTTTATTTTATCGCTTTGCTCGCCTTTATATAATTCTTTAAACTCTTTTTCTTTTAGTTCTTCAATTGCTTCATTAAGTATTTTTTGATAGGTTTCAAAACCAATATCATTAATAAAACCACTTTGTTCGCCACCTAATAAATCGCCTGCACCTCTAATCTCCAAATCCTTCATGGCAATATTTAAACCACTACCTAATTCGTTAAATAAAATTAATGCTTCAATACGTTTTCGAGCATCGGTACTCATCATATGATATGGTGGCGTAATGAAATAACAGAATGCTTTTTTGTTAGATCTACCAACACGACCACGCATTTGATGTAAGTCTGACAAACCAAAATTATTAGCGTTATTAATAAAAATGGTGTTGGCATTTGGCACATCTAATCCACTTTCTACAATAGTTGTAGAGACTAAAACATCAAATTCATTGTTCATAAAAGCGAGCATTAAACCTTCTAATTTTTTGCCTTCCATTTGTCCGTGACCAATACCAATTTTGGCATTTGGCACTAAACGTTGGATTAAACCTGCAACTTCTTTTATATTTTCAATTCTATTATGAATAAAAAATACTTGTCCGCCACGTGAAATTTCATATTGAATGGCATCTCTAATTATTTCTTCGCTAAAACGAATCACATTACTATCAATAGGATGACGATTTGGTGGTGCAGTAGCAATAATAGATAAATCTCGTGCTGCCATTAAAGAAAATTGTAATGTTCTTGGTATTGGTGTTGCAGTTAAAGTTAAGGTGTCTACATTTTCTTTTATGGTTTTTAATTTGTCCTTTACGGCAACGCCAAACTTTTGTTCTTCGTCAATAATTAATAAACCTAAATCTTTAAATTTCACTTTAGGGTTTGCTAACTGATGTGTACCAATTACAATATCTACACTTCCGTCTGCTAAACCTTTAATTACTTCATTACGTTGTTTGGTAGATCTAAATCGGTTTAAATAATCTATGGTAACAGGAAAATCTTTTAATCTTTCGGTAAACGTTTTAAAATGCTGAAAGGCCAAAATAGTAGTTGGTACTAAAATAGCGACTTGTTTACCATTATCTACTGCTTTAAATGCTGCTCTAACTGCAATTTCGGTTTTACCAAAACCAACATCGCCACAAACCAACCTATCCATTGGTTGTTGCGATTCCATATCTGTTTTTACATCTTGGGTAGTTTTGTATTGATCTGGCGTATCTTCATACATAAAACTTGCTTCGAGTTCATGTTGCATAAATGTATCTGGACCAAAAGCAAAACCTTTTTGCATTTTCCGTTTTGCATATAACTGAATTAAATTATACGCAATATGCTTAATTCTAGATTTGGTTTTTTGTTTTAATTTTTTCCAAACACCAGAACCTAATTTAAATATTTTGGGTGTTTTGCCATCTTTACCACTATATTTAGAAATCTTATGTAACGAATGAATACTAATATATAAAACATCACGTTCGCCATAAATTAATTTAATTGCTTCTTGTTTTTTATCCGAACCGTGAATTTCGATTTTTTGTAAACCACCAAATTTTCCAATTCCGTGATCTATATGTGTAACGTAATCCCCAATTTGAAGATTGGTAAGTTCTTTTAAAGTAATTGCTTGTTTTTTGGAATAATTATTTTTTAAACGAAATTTATGATAGCGTTCAAAAATCTGATGATCTGTATAACAAACTATTTTTTTATCTATATCAATAAAACCTTGATACATGGGGAAAACAATGGTTTTATATAGAATTTCTTGCTCTTGATCATCAAAAATATCTTGAAAACGTTTTGCTTGTTTTTCGTTATCACAACAGATGTAATTAGTAAAACCTGCTTTGGTATTCTCGATTAAGTTTTCAATTAATAACGGAAATTGTTTATTAAAACTTGGTTGAGGTTTGGTATTGAATTCTATTTCTAATCCTTCAAGGGTTTTAAACCCTTGAAGGGTTGTTAAAGATACCAAAGAAAAATCTTGTAATTCTTTAATAACTAAATCGCCATTACAAAATAATGCACTCGGATTTACCTGTTTTATTTCACCTTCTAATTGTACAAAATCATTTTCTGCTTTTGAAAATAGTTTGTCTAAATCACTTTTTAATAGCGATATGTTTTTAGCAAAAATTACAGTTTTAGAAGAGATGTATTTTAAAAAACTTTGTCGTTTTTCTAGTAGCATTTTGTTTGCCAAATTTGGCATAATGCTAATTTTTTTGAGTTTATCAATAGAAAGTTGTGTTTCTACATCAAAAGTACGAATGCTCTCTACTTCATCGCCAAAAAACTCTATTCTATAAGGTATGTCATTGCTAAAAGAAAAGACATCAATAATACCGCCACGAACAGCAAATTCGCCAGGTTCGCTTACAAAATCTACTTTATTAAAATTGTATTCAAAAAGCATTTCGTTTATAAAATCTAACGAAACTTCTTCTTCTACACTTAATTTTAGTGTGTTTTGTTCTAATTCACTTTTGGTAATTACTTGTTCGAATAACGCTTGAGGATAGGTAACAATTACCGAAGGTTTTCGTCTAGAATTAATTCTGTTTAAAACTTCTGCTCTTAATAAAACATTAGCATTATCGGTTTGGTCAATCTCATAAGCACGTCTGTAAGATGCAGGATAAAAAAGTAAGTTTTTTTCTACTAATAATTGTTCTAAATCGTTTAAATAATAAGCAGCTTCTTCTTTGTCTTCAAAAATTAAAAGAAAAGGTTTTTCTACTTTTTTAAATGTTTCCGCAATCAAAAAAGACAATGAAGATCCGACCAAATTCGTAATCTGAATTTGTTGCTTTTCTTGTTTTACACTTTGAATTAACCGATTTGTAGTTTCCGATTTTTCAAATATTGAAGCAATTAATGTTTTGCTCAAAGTATTTAATTTTATGCAAATATAAATTTATTTTGAATGTATAAATTTAGTTTTAATGAAATTTTAAAAAATGTAATTTAATTGGAGTGAATAATCTTGTTTCTATTTTGATTAATAGACATAAATTACCTGTATTGTGTAATTGCGTTTGTTCGTTACAGTATGAGCAGTAATGGTTTAAAATGCTCTTACTTTGAGTTGTAAAAGTAGCACAATTTTTTGAATTTTACAATTCAAAAATAATATGGCAAAATTTGAAAAATTTTGCGGACTTCGTTTTACAAAACGAACTTTGAGGTTAAGCAATTAGCCATTATTGCTTATACTGATCTTTGTTGTGCATTCGGCTTTTATACGGTTTCTTTATTCGTTTTCCGTTTTCTTTTTAGTATTGTTCTTTTGGATTTTGATTTTCTAATAAATTCACTAATTTTCTTTCTTTCATCATTCGTTAATGGTGGACTTTGAATAAGAAAATCTACTCCTTTTGGTTCTTTTATATGTGCCATAATTAAAATGTTTTAAAATATTTTTCTACTAATTTCCTTGATGAATAAGTTTCAATTATCATTCTTTGATTCATAAAATGATATGCTCCTAATGTTTTTTCATAATGTTCAATTAATCGTGTTTTTGCTGTGAAAGCAACAAAGCCTTCATAACCTTTTTGGAAAGATAGTTTGCAAGCATAAGCAACTAAATTCCCTGCAACTCCTTCGTATAACTTTCTTTTTCCAATATTGAAAGGTGCACTTTCTAATAAATTCATAAAGATATGATCATTTTCAACCGTTATACTTATCAGTCCTTGAATAACATTTGGATTATTTATAATAGTTAATTTGTAAACTTCTCTTGATAAATTTTTATGGTCAGTTTTCCAATTAAAGTTCCAGCCATTCTTTTTCAGAACAGTTTTTAAATCTACTTTTGTTAAGATTGATATTTCAGTTTGAAAACTATCTCCAGATATAGTATTCAAGATTGAGTTTGTCAATCTATCGATAATGAAATCTTGCTCTATATTCTGTTTTTCCGCCATACACAAAGATAATCATTTTCAGTTAATTCTCTTGTGATGAGCGATTTTTTTTGCTGATGCACAACGATTATATATAAAATCGTTTCAATGATTTTATATATAAACGGTCAACGAAGTTAGTGAAAATAAATAATAATATCAAGTGTTTTAAATCAAAAAAAAAGTAGGATAAAGTAAGAGTTTAAACTTTCATAATCTTACCCAGATAAATTGCGTTAACTACTCACACCGTGACTCAAAGTCACGGTATGAGTGTAATTTTATTTAATCACGATAACTTTATCTTTATTAAATCGCAACTGTACTCTAAATAAAATATAATACATAACAGGTACAATTACTAAGGTTAAGAATGTTGCGAATATTAATCCGAAAATTACCGTTTTAGAAAGTGGTCCCCAAAACATGACATTTTCTCCACCAATATATGCATGTGCATCGTATTCGGTAAATAAAGTTACAAAGTTAATATTGATACCAAATGCTAAAGGT
>JAMONN010000074.1 GCA_027065775.1 Flavobacteriaceae bacterium
GCCAATTACAAAAACCAATTGTTTGATACCTGAATTCATTTTTTTTTGCATAAATTCCGAAAATATAACCGAACTAAATTCTTTTCCGTTTTCATCTAACAAAACTAATTGATCTGTTGGTTGTAATTGTTTTAAAATAAGTTCTCCTTCTTTTTCTTTTTGTTGATTTTCAGATAAATTTTTTACATTTTTAATATCTGGTATCACAACTAACTCAAATTTTATATAATGTTTTAACCTATTTTGATATTTATCTATTAAAACTTGTAGGTTTTTATCGTCTGTTTTACCAATTGCGAGTAATTTTATTTTCATATGGTAAAGATAAAACTTATTTTTGCTTACGATTTAAATTAAACCAATGATTTCAAAAGAACAATTCCAAAAAGAGTTAGAATTAATAATTGTAAATGCCATACGTGAAGATATTGGTGATGGCGATCATAGTTCACTTGCTTGCATACCAAAATCTGCAACTGGCAAAGCAAAATTATTAGTAAAAGACAACGGAATTATCGCTGGTGTAGAATTTGCCAAAATGATTTTTAACTATGTAGATAAAGATTTACAAATTGAAACCTTAATTAATGACGGCGAAAAAGTAAACTATGGCGATATTGTTTTTTATGTGACTGGCAGTTCACAATCCATTTTAAAAGCAGAAAGATTGGCATTAAATGCGATGCAGCGCATGAGTGCAATTGCTACAAAAACCAATCAGTTTATGGCACTTTTAAAAGGCACAAAAACCAAAATTTTAGATACGCGTAAAACTACGCCTGGCATTAGAGCAATCGAAAAATGGGCAGTAAAAATTGGCGGCGGCGAAAATCACAGATTTGCTTTGTATGACATGATTATGCTAAAAGATAACCATATAGATTTTGCTGGTGGCATTACGCAAGCAATCGACAAAACTCAAAAATATTTAAAAGAAACGAATCGTGATTTAAAAATTATTGTGGAAGCAAGAGATTTAAATGAAATAAAAACGATCTTAAAATCGGATAATATTCACCGAATTTTAATCGATAATTTCAATTACGAAGACACAAAAACTGCGGTTAAATTAATCGGCAACCAATGTCAAACGGAATCTTCTGGTGGCATTACCGAAAAAACCTTAGCAGAATATGCTGCTTGCGGCGTAGACTACATTTCTTCTGGCGCATTAACCCATTCCATTTATAATTTAGATTTGAGTTTAAAAGCGGTTGATTAAATACTTAAATATTTTTCCCGCAGATTTCGCAGATTTTCGCAGAAAATTGAGAATAAAAACTGAATCTGCGGGAAATTAATCCATAATTAATGAAAATCATTTTTCATATTCTAAAAATAGTTCTACTAACTATAATTACTCAAATTGGTGGTGTTATTTATTTAATTTCCATAATTGGAATAAAAAGTAATGTCACAAAATATAGATTTAAAAGAAGCATTTTATTTGCGACACTTTATCTAGCAACAACCTTTTTAATTATACCACAAATTTCATCATACTTTGGAAGAGAAAAAATTAAAGAATCTAAATACTTAGTTGCGCATTCCGTTTGGTATAAAATATTAAACCGAAATTATGTAACACCAAAACTTAATAAAGTCTTAACAGATATAAGCGATAAATTTAACAACAAACATAACGGAATTAAAATTATCTATCTCGATGCAAATTTTCCGTTTTTTGATAACTTTCCTTTATTACCACATTTAAGTCATCATGATGGCAAAAAAATAGATCTTACATTTATATATAAAACCGAAGATACTAAATTAACAAACAAAAAACCTTCTAGAAGTGGTTATGGTGTGTATGAAAATCCGTTTAAAAACGAATATAACCAAATAAATATTTGTAAAAATAAAGGTTATTGGCAATATGATTTTCCGAAGTATTTAACCTTAGGTAAAATGCATAAACAATTAACATTTTCTGAAAAAGCAACTAGAAATTTATTGCTAATTAGTGCAAATCAAAAAAATATTTCTAAAATTTTTATAGAACCACATCTAAAACAGCGTTTAAATTTAACCAATAAAAAAATTAGATATCATGGTTGTCAGGCAGTTAGACATGATGATCATATTCATATACAGGTAAAATAAAATAAAATGTTTTAATGCAATAAATTAAATAATTAGTTTATATTTGCAACTTATTAATACATATTACAAAATGAATAAAGGTACAGTAAAATTTTTCAATGAATCAAAAGGATTTGGTTTCATTACAGACGATGAGTCTAACACAGAGTATTTCGTGCACGTTTCTGGTTTAATCGATGAGATTAGAGAAGGTGACGCAGTAGAATACGAATTAAAAGAAGGTAGAAAAGGATTAAACGCAATCGATGTGAAGGTGTTATAATCTAAATTTATAAAGAATTTAATTAAAAAAATCCTGTTCTATTGAACAGGATTTTTTGTTTTACAATTGTTTTTTACTTAAATAATGTTTACATTATTATATATGAAAATTTAAGTGTTAATTATAAAAGTTGCGCGCTTTACTTTCTTTTATAAAATATTTTCCGTAATTTACAATATCTTAAAACATTAAAACGGTTTTACATAAACGATAAAGAATTAAAGCAAATATTTTTTGTGGCAATCGAAAACGATTTATATAAAGCAATTAATGATAGTTTTGGTGAAAGAGTTGACTCAGATATGATGGGTATTATAAAATGATATATATTCCAAGAAAACAACCAGTAATTAACTCAAAAAAACTCGATAGTTTAATTGAAATAGAAAAACAAAAATTAATTAATAGGATTACCCATTTAAACTTTTATTCAAAAGTATTAACCTTTACCTAAAGTTAATAATCGCCTAAAGTTACTGGATTTTGTTCCAAACCAATTGCTAATTGCTCATCACTTGGCGCTTTTCCATGCCATGCATGTGTTCCCATCATAAAATCAACGCCATTACCCATTTCGGTATGTAATAAAATACAAACTGGTTTTTGGTTACCTGTTAATGATTTTGCTTTTGCTAAATTTTCTTTAATAGCATCAATATCATTTCCTTTAAAAACATCTAAAACAATCCAACCAAACGCTTCAAATTTTGCTCTTAAATCTCCTAAAGGTAGTACATCGTCTGTAGAACCATCAATTTGTGCTTTATTATAATCTACAGTTGAAATTAAATTATCTATATTTTTTCCTGCAGCATACATTAAAGATTCCCAAATTTGACCTTCTTGTAATTCTCCATCACCATGTAAAGTATATACTAACGAATTGTCGCCATTTAATTTTTTTGCTTGTGCTGCACCAATTGCAACAGACATTCCTTGACCTAAAGAACCAGCAGACATTCTTATACCTGGCAAACCTTCGTGTGTGGTCGGATGACCTTGTAAACGTGTACCTAAAATTCTAAAAGTTGCTAACTCTTCTACAGGAAAAAATCCGCTACGCGCTAAAACACTGTAAATTACTGGTGAAATATGACCATTCGATAAAAAGAATAAATCTTCATTTATTCCATCCATTTTAAAATCAGTAGAATAATTCAAAACATCTTGATATAAAACAGTTAAAAATTCTGCACAACCTAAAGAACCTCCAGGATGACCTGAGTTCACAGTATGTACCATTCTAATTATATCACGTCTAACTTGTGTAGTAAAATCTTTTAATTCTTGTGTGGTTGCCATAATTTTATTTTATAAAGCAAAAATACAATAGCAAACAATATTTAAACCTATTATTAAAACGGAATTATAGTTGAATTATTAACAATTTAGTTTTAACTATAACATATCTTTTAATTTAAACTTATAAGTATATTGAAACCCATTTCTATCAATCAACATTTTTATTCTGTTATTTTCTTTAGAGGCTAATAATTGAATTATATTTGTTAAATCATATTCAAATACTGGTTTACCATTTACTTCTAGAATAATATCATTTTCTTTAAGACCAATTATGGCCGCAGGAGAATCTGGTTTTACCAAAGCGATGATAAATGAATTTTCAAAAACATAATTATAAGCATAATTAAAACTTGCAGTTTTATTTTCTTGACTACCAAAACTGCTAATTATACTGGATTTTTCAACCAACATTTTACCATTATGAATGATTTCTAAACCGCTCTTATCATAAAAAAAAGGTCTTTTAAAATTTGAATTTTTCTTTAAAGTAATTCTCTTATTGTTATAATCTAATATTACATGAAACCTTTTTAATATTTCTGAACCTAGAGTTCCGTTACGTTTAATGTTTTTATTTAAATGAAATACAGAAGCCGAATCGGGATAAGAAACTACAAAATTACTTAATTTAAAATCACCCATTTTAAAATCATTTAATTTTGCTTTTTTACCGAAAATATTACCACTAAGACCTTTCCCTAAAAATTCTTTACTATGTTTATTTGGTACGGTTATTTTTTGATGGCTTTCTTTTAATAACCATAAAGATTCACCTGCGCCAGAATCAATTAATAATTTTACAGGTAATAAACTACCATTACTAATACTAATGTAAGATTCTATATATGGTTTTCTGTTTTGGAAAAACAAATCGAATTCACTACATTTTTTGCATTTTTTATATGTGTAATATTTTTGTTTTGTGAATTTTATTTTCTTTCTAGTATAGTTTATTTCTATTACAAAATCTTTTATAAGATCCGTACCAATTAAACCGTAAATATCAATTCCCATTCTAGATGAAAAATCAAATTTTTCATTTAAAATTAAATACAATTCAAAGTTCGGACTTACTATATTTTTTAACCTAAATAAGTTGTTTTTAGACTTTAAAGCCTCAAAATATTTACCTTTACCTAAACCTTTTATGGTGATTTTTTCAGTTTGGTTTAATTGTATGGAATCGTTAGATTTAATATTAAATAATAAAGATTTGGAAACGCCAGTATCTAAAATAAAATTAAATTCTTGATTATTAATTTTTACTGGCAATATGATTAAATTATTAATCAATTTAAAAGACATTGTTTCTGATTTTCTATTTCCGACAAGGTCAAAATGAGTTTGTGCTTTTGTTAAATGAAGTAACAAAAAAAAAATAATTAAAAAAGAAAAATTATGCTTTTTCATGAGTTTATAAATATAATAAATAATTAAAATATTCTTATAAAATTAACAATTTTTAACACTAAATAATCAAATTTAATTTTGCACTTTTGTAGTTCATAAACTACATTAATTATGCCTAAGATTTCTCAAAAAGGATTAAAAATGCCACAATCGCCAATTAGAAAATTGGTGCCATTTGCCGAAGATGCAAAAAAAAGAGGCAATCATGTTTATCATTTAAATATTGGGCAACCAGATATTAAAACGCCTAAAATAGCATTAAATGCAGTTCAAAAAAACGATTTAGAAGTTTTAGCATATGCCCGTTCTGAAGGGTCGGAAACTTATAGAGAAAAATTAGTTACTTATTATAAAAGTAAAGATATACATATTAACGCTAGCGATATTGTTGTCACAACTGGCGGATCGGAAGCATTACTTTTTACTATTGGTAGTATTACCGATTTTGGTGATGAAATTATTATTCCTGAACCATTCTATGCAAACTATAACGGATTTTCTACCGCAAATGGTGTTACCGTAAAACCTGTAATTTCTACTATAGAAAATGGTTTTGCTTTACCTAAAATTTCAGAATTTGAAAAACAAATCACTTCCAAAACCAAAGCCATAATTATTTGTAATCCTGGTAATCCAACAGGTTATTTGTATACTAAAGAAGAAGTTGAAAAATTAGCAAAATTAGCTTTGAAACATGATTTATTTTTAATTGCCGATGAAGTATATCGCGAGTTTGTTTATGATGGTCTAACGCATCATTCGGTTATGAATGAAAACGGTTTAGAAAATCATGCTATTTTAATTGACTCTGTTTCTAAAAGATACAGCATGTGTGGCGCAAGAATTGGTTGTGTAGTTTCTAAAAATAAAGAATTAATTGCTACAGTTATAAAATATGCTCAAGCAAGATTAAGTCCACCAACTTTCGCTTTAATTGCAAGTGAGGCTGCTTTAGATACACCACAAAGTTATTTTAACGATGTTATTGAAGAATATGTGGAACGCAGAGATACTTTAATTACCGAATTAAATAAAATTGATCATGTAAAAGTATCTAAACCAAAAGGTGCATTTTATTTAATTGCAGAATTACCTGTAAAAGATGCAGATCATTTTGCACAATGGCTCTTAGAAGATTTTAACTATAATAATGAAACTGTAATGGTTGCGCCTGCAAGTGGCTTCTACTCTACTAAAGGTTCTGGGAAAAATCAAATTAGAATTGCTTATGTACTAAAAAAAGAAGATTTAGTTAAAGCAGTTGAGATAATAAGATTAGCATTAAAAGAATATCAAAATTAATATTTAGGTAATTAGTACTTAGAGTTATAAATACAAATCTGTGAAATCCGTGAGTTCTGCGTGACCAAAGACTAAAAACAATGAAATATAGACAACTTACCACTGAACAACTAAACGAAATGCACGAAGAGTTTGCATTATTTTTAGCAAGTCAAAAAATTGATGGCGATAAATGGCAAGAAATTAAAGATACAAAACCTGAAGTTGTAGAAGAAGAAATAAATATTTTTAGCGACTTAGTATGGGAAAAAGTTTTAACAAACACCAAATATCTAACTAATTTGTCTGAAAAAAATATTAATTTATTTAGATGTGATACTGAAAACATTCATAGGATAGTTATAAAATGTGAGAAAGAAGATTTTGATTTTTCCAATAAAGAGAATTACCATTGGTTTATAAATAATTCTAAGGATAAATCTCTTTCGTATTTTAAGGGTCAAAAAACTTATTTTAAAGAGAGAAATTTAGAGGTTTTTGATCTTATAGAAAAAGGTTGCATGATTTCTAAACCTGATTTATATGAATCTGTCTTTACTATTATTGGGTAGGTTTATACTTTAATTTATGGTTCTACTCTTAATTTTAATGTCAGTTCAGATGTTCCGAAGATTCATACAAATTTTAACTTAAAAATATTTTGTACCTAAAGGCACAACCCAATCAATTCTTTTCTCATTTTATTACTAATATTAAATCCCTAAAGGGATTATTTTTGTCCTGTAAGGACAATATATTAGTAAGATAATCATAACATCTTAGCAAAATGTGCCTTTAGGTACAAAATACAAGTTGTTTTTAATATTCAAAAAAATAAAGGTAAAACCAACAGGGGCGACGCATTAAACTTTTTTGATATTGATAATCAATATATTATATTTTATCTAAAATAGTTTCAAAACAAATTATAGAATTAAACCACTGACAATCAAGTGAAATTATTTTTTAGTGCGTTTGCCCTGGTAAAACCAACAAAACTTCGTGAGGAATTGAAAATATTTACCTATTAAAATAAGGGCAGAACCTAATTCATTTATTAAATTCTTCTAAAGCCAAACTTTTTAAAAATTCATTTGGAGTCATAATAGGTAGAAATGATTTTTTAAAATCTTTTCCATTTTTTGTTATAATTAATTCACAATCAGATTCTGTAGCACTAAAATATTGCAATGCATCTTCAAAATCTTTGAATGAAGAATTTAAACCCTTTTCAATTGTATGCTCATTAAGAGAGCATACTTCACATATAACTTTAAATTTTCTAAGTTTTTCTCTCGCTATTTTCGAGTTTTCAAATTTTGAAAGAAAGTAATTAACCGTAGCAAATGAAATAGGCGAAACAACTAAAATTAAGTATTCTTTTTCACCTAAAGTCGCAATTTTAGCAATTGCTTCATAAAATGGTTTTCGCTCTCCTAAAAAATCTAGTATTACATTTGTATCTAAAAATATTCTTTTACTCATTTGTATTTTTCCATTAAGTAATCCGAATATTTTTCTTTATAGTCTAAATCAAACGGAATATTAACTCCTGTAGCAATACTTTTTACAAAAGGTGAAATTTCAAAATCTGTTTGATCTTTCTCAGAAGTTATAGATTGAAGATATGCTTCTATTAGTCGAGATAAACTGATTTTTTATCAAATGCATACTTTTTTGCTTTTTCGATAATTTGTTGATTCAGTTTTAATGTTAATTTAGTGTCCATAATTATTTATACGTGCAAATACAATAAATTAATACGTACAGTAAAGTTTTTTGTGTTTTAAAATGCCTAAACAATCAAAAAATTAAACATTAATTTAACAAACCCAAAATCTACGTATTCAAAAAATATATTATATTGTCAACCTAAAACAATATATAAATGAAAAAGATATTTTTACTATCACTATTATTTGTCACATTAATTAGTCAAGCAACTAATCCTCCTAAAGACAAAATAAATGCAACCTATTGGCAACAAAAGGTAGATTACACAATGCATATTGATATGAATGTAAAGAACTATCAATTTAAAGGCACACAAAAATTAGTCTATACTAACAATTCACCTGACGATTTAAACGTGGTTTTTTATCATTTGTATTTTAATGCTTTTCAACCTGGTTCAGAAATGGATTCAAGACTTCAAAATATTAATGATGCTGATAAAAGAATGATTACAAAAGATAAAAAAAGTAGAATTTCTTCTTTAAAACCTAATGAAATAGGTTATCACAAAATAACTTCTCTAAAACAAGATGGCAAAAAAGTAGCGTATGAAGTTTTTGGAACTATCTTAAAAGTGACTTTAAACAAACCAATTAAAGCAGGTTCAAATACAACTTTTAATATGGAATTTAATTCGCAAGTTCCTGTTCAGATTAGAAGAAGTGGTCGCAATAATAAAGAAGGTATTGCTCTTTCGATGGCACAATGGTATCCGAAAATGGCAGAATACGATTTTGAAGGTTGGCACGCAGACGCTTACATTGCAAGAGAATTCCATGGTGTTTGGGGTGATTTTGACGTAACCATTAAAATTGATAAAAATTATATTCTTGGTGGTACTGGTTATTTACAGAATGCAAACGAAATTGGTTATGGTTATCAAAATGAAGGAATTAAAGTAAAAAGAAAAGGTAAAAAAATTGCTTGGCATTTTAAAGCACCAAATGTACATGACTTTACTTGGGCTGCAGACAAAGACTACATTCACGATGTGATTGATGGGCCAAATAATATAAAAATGCACTTTTTATATAAAAATAGTTTGCCAAAAGAAACCAAAGAAAATTGGAAGTTAATGCAACAAGATGCTTATAAAACAATGGAATTCTATAACAAAAATGTTGGCGATTATCCATACAAACAATATTCTATAATTCAAGGTGGCGATGGCGGTATGGAATATGGTATGTGTACTTTAATTACTGCTAAAAGAGGTTTAGAAAGTCTAAAAGGTGTTGTTAGACATGAAATGGCACATTCTTGGTTTCAGTTTGTTTTGGCGACTAATGAATCTAAACATCCTTGGATGGATGAAGGTTTTACATCTTACATAAATACTTTAGCAGATCAAGAATTAGATGAGAAAACAGATTTTCCGTTTGATCGAGTTTATAAAACTTATAAATTTTTAGCAAAATCAGATAAAAACGAACCATTAACAACACATGGCGATCGCTATAATACCAATATGGCATATGGAATTAACTCCTATTATAAAGGACAAATTTTCTTATCACAATTAGAATACCTTATCGGAAAAGATAACGTTTTAAAAACATTACAGAAGTTTTATACAGATTTTAAAATGAACCATCCAACACCAAACGATATTATTAGAACTGCTGAAAAAATTTCTGGTTTACAATTAGGTTGGTATTTAAATGAATTTGTAGAAACAAATCATACTATCGATTATGGTATAAAATCTGTAAAAGGAAATGAAATAATTCTAGAACGTATTGGTACAATGCCAATGCCAATAGATTTAAAAGTAACGTATACTAATGGTGATGTAGAAGATTTTCATATTCCGTTACGAATGGTTTTAGGTCATAAATCTACCAATGCTACAGTAATTAACAATTGGGCTTGGTCAATGCCAACATACACGTTTAATGTAAATAAAGATGTAAAAGCAATAGAAATTGATACTACCAAATTAATGGCGGATATGGATAGTGATAATAATGTTTTTAAGTTGGATTAAAGTTTTAAATGTTGAATTTTTAATGTTGAATTATTAGTAACTATTCACTCATTATGATTTTCACGCAAAGAACGCAAAGGATATATGTTTGTGTTTTGAGTTATATAAAGGTCGCAAAGTTATGAATACAAGTATTCATCTTTGCGACCTTATTAGTTACAACAACTGTCAAAAACTTTGCGTTTTTTGCATGAAAACAACTGAATAAACTACAATTATTACCACATTCAAAATTCAAAACTAAAAATTATTTTAACCACTAACATTCTCAGGATTATAACCTAAATACGGTACTTTTTCTTCTTTAAAAGTAATACCGTAATCTTCTAATTCTTTTAAAATTGGTTCATAAACCTCTTTAGTAATTGGTAATTGTACACCTGGTTTTTTTATTTCGCCATTCAAAATTTTCAATGTTGCAATAGCAACTGGTAAACCAACCGTTTTTGCCATAGCAGTATAGGTTTGATCATCACCAATAACTTGCATGTATGAATTAATTTGGCGTTTTTCACCTTTATATTCATAACCAAACTTGTGCATCATCACAATCATGTCTTTATCTTTTTCTTTTAAAGTCCACTTGTCCATTAAAATTTTCTGAAGCATTTGTGCTGGTGTAGCATTTTTGATTTCTATTTTTTTATCGGCGTTAAAAATATCTAGTTCCAATAATTTTTCCCAAACTATATCATCTTGGTCAATTTTTAAATAATGACGCATTTTTAATTCCACCGAATCATAAGGTGCATATGCTAAAAATGAATTGGTAAAATCACGATAACTCATATTTTCAGAATCTTCAATAGTATAACTGTCATCTGTCATACCTAATTGTACAAAGACATTCCATGCTCTTGAAAAGCCTATTTTACGGATCGTTCCTCTATATAAAGTCAACACATCTTCTAAACCATAAACTTCTCTATATTTTAAAGAATCACGATTTGCTAATGCTTCAAATTTTCCATACTCACGTAAATCTAAAATTTCGGTACGTCTAAATAATTTATGATAAGGTATGTATTTATATTTTCCTTCTTGAATAAATTTTGCTGTGCCACCTTGACCAGCAACAACCACATTTCTTGGGTTCCAAGTAAATTTATAATTCCATAAATTATCATCCGATTCTGGTGCAACTAAACCACCAGTAAACGATTCAAATAATAATAATTTAGCATCATTTTCTCTAATTCTATCAATTACTTGCATGGCGCTCATATGATCTATTCCTGGATCTAAACCAATTTCATTCATAAAAACAAGGCCTTTCTTTACTACTTCATCGTTTAATTCTTCCATTTCTTTAGAAATGTAAGATGCCGTGACCATAGATTTTTCAAATTCCACACAATCTTTTGCTACCTCTAAATGGAATCTTGCCGGCAACATAGACACAACAATGTCTGCATATGCAACTGCTTCTCTTCTGTTTTTTTTATCAAAAACATCCAATTCAACTGCAATAGCATTTTTATGATTTAGTGTCATTTTTCTTGCGGACTCCACAAATTTATCTGCTACAATTATCTGTAAATTTTCACTTTCAGACTTATCTAATAAATATTTTATTAAAGAAGATGCAGATCTACCTGCGCCGATTACTAATACTTTTCTCATATGATTAAATCGAATATTTTTAAAATTGTTAGTTTTTATATAAATTCAAAAATACAATTTTGATTTAATAATTCACACTCAAATCAATAAAATTCAATATTTTTACACAAACATTTTAAAGATGAAAATAAATTTAAGTCTAACTGCTATTTTAGGCTTCTTTGCAATTTTGCTAGGTGCTTTTGGCGCACATGCTCTAAAAGAAAAGATTGGCGTAGAACAACTAAAAGCATTTGAAACTGGTGTAAAATACCAAATGTACCATGTTATTGTATTACTATTTGTAAATACATTTCAGGATTTTACTACTAAAATCAAAAACAAAATAAGTATTTTCTTCTTTATAGGAATATTATTTTTCTCAGGTTCTATATACTTGTTAACAACTACTACTATTTCTTCAAAAATTATCGGTCCAATTACACCAATTGGCGGTTTATTTTTAATGATTGGTTGGTTATTACTAGTTTATAATTTTATCAAAAAAAATAAATAATCTCGTTAATAAAATATTTAATATAAATCTTCGTTGTAAAATTATAACTTAAATTTGCAATCAATATAAACAAAAATTACTCAAAATTATGAATACCAAAATCGAGTTAACGAATTTAAAATCGTTAAGTAAATATGGAATCAATAATTCAAATGTAAAATGGAACTTATCCTCAGATGAATTAATCAAAATCTGTATAGATAAGAACCTAGGTAAAATTGCCAGTTCTGGTGCATTAGCAGTAAATACAGGTGAATTTACAGGTAGGTCACCTAAAGATCGCTTTATTGTAAAAGATGACATCACCAAAGATCAAGTTTGGTGGGACGGAAATATAAACTTACCATTTAATGAAACTGATTTCGACAAACTTTATAATAAGGTTGTCAACTATCTCTCTACTAAAGAACTCTATGCTCGCGATGCATTTGCAGGAGCAGATAAAAACAACCAACTACATTTAAGAGTAGTAACCGAATTACCTTGGGTTAGTCTGTTTGCATATAATATGTTCATTAGACCAAATCAAGACGAATTAGAAAATTTTAATCCTGAATGGGTTGTTTTACAAGCACCTTCTTTTATGGCAATTGCTGCTGAAGATGGTACAAGACAACACAATTTTAGTATTTTAAGTTTTAAACGTAAAGTTATTTTAATTGGCGGTTCTGGTTATACTGGTGAAGTTAAAAAAGGAATTTTTTCTGCTTTAAACTTTATTTTACCTGTGTTTAATAATGTTTTTCCGATGCATTGTTCTTCTAATGTTGGTAATAATGGCGAAACTGCTATATTTTTCGGATTATCTGGTACTGGTAAAACAACTTTATCAGCAGATGTACACCGAAAATTAATTGGTGATGATGAGCATGGTTGGACAGCAGATAACAAAGTTTTTAATTTTGAAGGCGGTTGTTATGCAAAAGTAATAGATCTTTCTGCAAAAAACGAACCTGAAATTTACGCTGCAATTAAAAAAGGTGCATTATTAGAAAATGTTATCTTTAAAAATGATTCTAACGAAGTTGATTATAATGATGTTTCTATAACTCAAAATACTAGAGTAAGTTACCCTATTAATCATATTGAAAATATTCAGGTGCCAAGTATGGGAGAAAATCCTAAAAACATCTTCTTTTTAACTGCGGATGCTTTTGGTGTTTTACCTCCAATTTCTAAATTAACTCCAGGTCAAGCTGCATATCACTTTATTTCGGGTTATACCGCAAAAGTTGCAGGTACCGAAGCAGGAATTACAGAACCTGTACCTTCGTTTTCAGCATGTTTTGGCGCTCCTTTTATGCCTTTACATCCTGCAAAATATGCCGACATGTTAAGCAAAAAAATGACCGAACATAATGTAAATGTTTGGTTAGTTAATACTGGTTGGACTGGCGGACCATATGGCGTTGGAAATCGAATGAAATTAAAACATACTAGAGCAATGATAAATGCTGCTTTAGATGGTAAATTAGATAATGTTACATTCGAAAATCACCCTATATTTAAGTTGGCAATGCCTATAACTTGTGATAATGTACCAACCGAAGTTTTAAATCCTAAAAATACTTGGACAGATAAAGATGCTTATGATGCAAAAGCAATGCATTTAGCAAAATCATTTCATGAAAATTTCAAAACTTTTGAAGAAGGTACAAATCAAGAGATTTTAGATGGTGCGCCAATAAAATAAACACAACATCGAAAAAAAATGTAAAGACGTTTTGCCAAAACGTCTTTACGTTTTTTTTATAAAGTGTTTTGCAAAATGTCTTTGCATAAACCTCACAACAATTTACTATATTCGCAGTATGATTAAAGTAGTTATACTTGGTAGCGGAAATGTAGCAACACATTTAACAAAAGCATTTGTTACATCTAAAAAGGTGGAAGTTTCTCAAGTATATACTCGTAGCAATATTTCAAATAAAATTGAAAAAATTGATTACACAAACGATCTTAATAACTTAAAAAATGCTGATGTGTATATCATTTCTATTTCAGATGATGCAATTGCAAATTTCTCTAAACAATTAAATTTAAAAAATAAATTGGTGGTACATACTTCCGGTTCTGTTGCTATGCAAGATTTAGAATGTAATGCTAGAAAAGGTATTTTTTATCCGTTGCAAACTATTCATAAAAAATCGAAACTGAAATTTAAAAACGTTCCTATTTGTTTAGAAACCGAAAGTGAAAAGGATTATATATTATTAGAAAAACTAGCAAAATCAATTTCAAAAAAAGTCTTTAAAATTGATTCCGAACAAAGAAAACATCTGCATTTAGCAGCCGTTTTTGTTAACAATTTCACCAATCATCTATATAAAATAGGGAATGATATTTGTAATGAAAAAAACGTTCCGTTTGAAATTTTGAAACCTCTAATAAAAGAAACAGCAAATAAAATAAAATATATTACACCAGAAGAAGCACAAACTGGACCTGCAAAAAGAAAAGATCATAAAACGATTCAAAAACATTTAAGTTTGTTGCAAAACAAACAACAAGAAATATACAACTTACTAAGTAACTCGATTAGTAATAATGAGTTAACAAAATAATTAATTTACAAAACAACTTAGCAAACTTTGCGGTTAATTAAAAAATGAAAAACTATAAAGAAATATTACCTCAAATAACCACATTAATTTTTGATATTGATGGTGTTTTAACCGATGGAACTGTAACTATTTTCCCCAATGGAGAATTAATTAGAAAAATGAATATTAAAGATGGTTATGCATTAAAAACTGCTGTTGATATGAAATTTAATGTTTGTATTATTTCTGGCGGAAATAACAAATCCGTCTTAACACGTTTACAAGGTTTAGGTATAAAAGATATTTATTTAGG
>JAMONN010000075.1 GCA_027065775.1 Flavobacteriaceae bacterium
AACTGTTTTTTTTATACAACACTAAAATAAGTGAAAATATTTACATGACAAAACACTGTGCTAACTATTATACACAGTGGATTGTCTTAAATTTTTTAATAAAGTTTTGCGGATTTAAGGTGTTCCAATAATTTGACTTTTTTTATCGTAAAAAACATCTTTTGTTGGATATTCCTTTCCTTTATTATCGTAACTATAATAACGTTCTTTTGCTATATTGGTAGGGTTTGAATAGTATGCTATGCCTTTTATGCGTTTTCCTTTTTTATATTCGCTAAAAGCGAAAGAATAAATGGAACTAGAAATAAGTATTCCGTCATAAAACTCTCCGTTTTTATAATTTCCTTTTGCTATAACTTTTCCGTTAGCGTATTCAATATAATCGCCATTTAATATACCTTTGGTATAAGTTTTTGTAATTGTTATTATACCTTGTTCATCGTACCAATTTATTTTTCCTACAAGCGTTTCTTTTTCTAAGTTTGAAAAATAACCGTCCATTTGCATTTTACCACTAATATAATAGTCTTCTATATAGAATAAACTATCGCTTTTCTTTTCTAAAACACGATAAAAATGCGCTTTATCTTCTGTGGTTTTTTTCCAATCTTTATCTAAATAGATTTTGTCTTGTGCTATACTATTTATTAGTGAGAAAAATAATATTATTATAAATAAGTGTTTCATTTGTATGTTAATTTTGATTCAAAAATACAATGAAATCTTATTCTAAAAAAAAGTAATTGACAAATGAAAGAATTGAATTGATAAGTGATTTTACATTATTTTATTTGTCATTTCTACAGATTGTTTTATTTGTTCATTTCTGATTTCATAAAAGATTTTTTAATTATTTCAAAGTTATCCAATTTAGTGCTGTCATTTTATTTTCTCTTCCAACGCTTTAATTAATACGATGGTTTTTTCTTTATTACCACTAAACCAAACACGATTATGTTCTAAGTATTTCTTATAATATTCAATGGCTTTTGGATAATCTTCGGCAATTTCATCGTAATACCAAGCAATGTTTGCGTATTCATTTTGCTTTTTTCTCCATGCTTTTTTCGGCTTCTAAATAGCAGTTTACTTCTTTGTAGTAATCTTCTAACTCTCCGGAAAGTGCACCTAGTTTTAAATAATCTAAGGGTTCTAAAACATTATTTTTTGCTAGCATCTCTTCGCATAAAATGATTTAAAAGGTCTTTTGATAAAAATAACGCTGTCAAAATGATATGTTTTAATCACAAAAATAACATTAATCCCCAACTTTTATATGTGACCCATTTAAATCCGCTTTAACCGCTGTACCAAATCGAGGAACGAGATTTTGGTAGACATAGTAGTAAATCTAAACCACAAAAAAAGTCCATCAATATTGATGGACTTTTTGAAAACTTGAAGTTATATATAATTACAGCACTTTTACGTTAACTGCATTTAATCCTTTAGTTCCTTCTTTTAATTCAAATTCAACTTCGTCGCCTTCGCGAATTTCATCGATTAATCCTGAAATGTGTACAAAGTGATCTTTGTCTACTCCTTCTTCTGTGATAAATCCAAATCCTTTAGTTTCATTGAAAAATTTTACTGTTCCTTTACTCATTTTAATATATTTAATTTTTAATAATTATTATTTAGTATTCAAAGATGATGCCAAGAAATATATTTACTACCAATCTATTGGGAAATAATCTTTTAAAAACTTTCCACACCAATGTTTACCAGTGTTTACACCATCTATTAACGGATCCATAACTCTGGCTGCGCCATCTACAATGTCTAATGGTGGTTGAAAATCGTGAATTTCAACTTTCTTTTTAGATAATTCTGCGGGATCTTCATCGGTTACCCAACCAGTATCTACCGCATTCATATAAATACCAGATTTCGCAAAAGTTGCTGCCGAAGTATGTGTTAGCATATTTAAGGCTGCTTTTGCCATATTTGTATGTGGATGTCTGTCTGCCTTTTTAAATCGATGAAACTTCCCTTCCATTGCGGTAACATTAATAATATGTTTTTTACCTGTATTTTCTTTCTTCATTAAATTAGACAAGCGATTACATAAAACAAATGGTGCTACTGCATTTACTAACTGTACTTCTACCATTTCGGTAGTTTCAATCTCACCTAATTTTAAGCGCCAACTATTGGTTTTTCTTAAATCTACTTGTTGTAAATCGGCATCTAATTCTCCTTCAGGAAAAACTTCAGCAGTTTGTAATGAGTTATCAAAACTATACGGAATTTGCGATAATGCAGCCGAATTACGTAACCCAATACCAGGTTCTGGACCATGCCAAGTTACAGGCAGCACATTATTTTTAGTTGTTTTTGAAGTACTAATACTTAAGTTAGCTAATTCTTGTAAGCAACTCGCGTGTTCTTTTAATAAGGTTTGCGCTAGTTTTGGAAGTTTATGTATCGATAATTTTTCATTTTCCATTAAATGGAAGTAAAAACCTGAAGGTCGTCTTACCGTTTGTGCTGCATTATTAATTAAAATATCTAACCGATTATATTTTTGCTCTATATAATTGCAAAAAATCTCTACACTTGGTATATGTCGTAAATCGAGACCATGAATATGTAACCGATCACTCCAATCCTTATAATCTTCTTCTTTAGAAAACCGAATAGCAGAATCTGCCGGAAATCTTGTTGTAGCAACTACAGTAGCGCCAGAACGCAATAACATTAAGGTTATATGATAACCTATTTTTAATCTAGAGCCTGTAATTACAGCTACTTGATCTTTTAAATCTGTGGTTTGAAAGCGTTTTGCATAATTTAAATCGCCACAATCCGTACACATTGTATCGTAAAAGTGATGTAGTTTTGTAAATACTGCTTTACAAACATAGCAGTTTCTAGGTGATTCTAATTCTAAAGTATCTTGCGGAATTGATGTTGCCGACAAGAGTTTTGGTGCTACAAATAATGCTGCTTCTCGTGCAGAACGAATACCTGTTGTTTTTCTTGCGTGCGTATCTCTAGCAATCATTTTGCGTTTTACCGCTTTTTTTGCATCTTTTCTTCTACGCTGAAACTCATCTCTATTTGGTCTAGACAACGCGCCAGTAACTTTAAAAAGTGCTATGCGTTGTGCTTCGGGCAACTCGAATAACTGATTGGTGTCATCCAATAATTTTTGCAACGTGGTTATACAAGATTCAATGTCTTTATTTAGAATGTTCTCATCCATATAATTTAATTATTGGGTTCTGCAATTGTGAGTTTCATCATTTTTTAACAACGACGTCTTTCAAAACACAAAATAATGTTGTTATTAATATAATGATGAGTTTTTAAATAAAAAAGTATGAGTTTTAGATATTTTTACATTTCTAAACTTTAGTTACCTTAATAGCATTCATTCCTTTCGCACCTCTTTCTAGTTCAAAAGTTACCTTATCATTTTCAGCAATTTCATCAATTAAACTACTAACATGGCAAAAATATTGTTCGTTATTTTCCGAATCAATAATAAACCCAAAACCTTTTGAGGTATCAAAAAATGAAACTTTTCCAGTTCTTACAGGGTCTTCTTTTTCACCTTCTACTTTTTTAGGAATTCCAAGTACGACATCATCAATATCAACCACTACTTTTAAAGACGGATCTGGTGGTGTATCGGTTAGTTGTCCATTATGATTTACATATGCAAACGGAATTCCCTTAGTACCGTTTTCAGTAATATCCAATTTTCGAGCAGCTTTCTTTTTTGCCTTTTCTTCTCGTTTTTTTAAACGCTTTTTTTCTTTTTCACTTTTATTATATGTTTGTTGAGATTTTGCCATTAGCTTATAATATTAGTTTTTGTTTAATTTTTAATGTTCTATTTTTTAATGTTCTATTCTTTATTTTGAAATATTTAGTGAAAATAATATTTTATTTTATTTAAATAACACTAACTCTAACTTTTTTCTTTTTCAATCGACTATTATTTAGTTTTTCAATTAATGTATCCGCAATACTTATCGGCACAGCAACAAAAGCACAATCTTGTTTAAGATCTATAATTCCTAATTGATCTTTATTGATTCCACCTTGTTTAAAAAACAAACCAGCGATATCGCCTTTCGATATCTTATCTTTTCTTCCTCCAGAAATAAATAAGGTTGTCCAGAAAAGAGGTTTACGATAACTAGTATTAGAAAGTTTTTCTATTTGTGATTTTTCAATAAACTCAGGAAAAACCTCTTTATCACCTTTTATTAAATATGCAGTTCCTTTTGAACTCACTCTAGCTGTTCTACCGTTTCTATGTGTATATTCTTGATAAAAATTAGGAATTTCATAATGAATAATATATTTCATTTCTGGTATATCAATTCCTCTAGATGCCATATCACTTGCTACTAAAATGGAAACACTTCCGTTTTTTAATTTTATTAATGCACGTTCTCGCTCTCTTTGATCCATACCTGAATGAAAACAAGTATGATCCATATTTTTTTTGTCTAAAAATAAACTTATATCTAAAAGACGTTCTTTTTTATTACAAAAAACAATACATGCTTCACTACCTATATGGTTTAGTAAATGAACCAACGTATTGTGTTTGTTTTTAGATTTTGAAATAACAGTTTTTACAACGAGTTTTGAAGGTGTTTTTTCTGCTAAATAATTTATTGTTTTTGCCTTATCCATTCTAAGGTAACTTGGTATAGATGTACCTTTTGTAGCAGATGTTAAAATGCGTTTAGAAATATTAGGTAAATGCCTCATAATATTTTCCATTTCGCCTCCAGCACCAACTTTAATCGAAATATCAAACTCATCAATAACCAATGTTTTGATTTCTTTTGTAGTAAAACGACCTTGCTCAAAATGATCTGCCAATCTTCCTGGAGTTCCTATTAAAATAGTAGGTGTATGTTTTAATTCTATTTTATCTTTTGAAATAGCTCTGCCTCCATAAATCGCATTAGCTTTATAACCAGAACCCATATTACGTATAACGTGTTCTATTTGGATAGCCAATTCTCTAGAAGGTACTATAATTAAGGCTTGTACTTCGGTAATTTCTGGATTTAACTGATCTAATAATGGCAATAAAAATGCTAATGTTTTTCCTGTTCCAGTTGGCGATAACAACATGGTGTTTACATTATTTTTAATAACTTCCAACGCTTCTTCCTGCATTGGGTTTAAGTTATAAATCTTTAGTTTTTCAAGAATTTCTTGCTGCTCTTTGATTGTATTTGCCATAGTTATTTTTTTTGATTTGTGTCTTTAGATTTTTCTGATTTAGAAATACCCAAAGATGTATTTGTTAATTGATTTGCCAACACTTTTTCTATCAATTCTTCTTTTGTTAAATGATGAAAAATAGTTCTTATTTCTTTTCTTAATTCTTCAGAAATAGTACGGTTTGGTTTGGTTTTAAATATTTTTTTTGCCCATAGTAAAGTCTTATTTTCTTCAATACTTTGAGTATCTGCTTTTTTGTGTTTTTTAAAAACAATTCCTAAAGCATTTTCGAAATCGGCAATATCAGCGACTTCTTCTTTTTGAAGAATCGTAATTGATAAACCTTTTGCTCCTGCTCTTGCTGTACGACCACTTCTATGTACATACGCATCATAGGTATCTGGCAAGTGATAATTAACCACAAAGGCAATTTCTTTAATATCAATACCTCTAGCTGCTAAATCGGTCGCAACTAAAATATCGATATAACCTTCTCTAAATTGTCCCATAATTCGGTCACGTATGCCTTGTGTTAAACTTCCATGAATAGCACCTGAGGAAAATTTATTAATAGCTAATTTCTTTGCCAATTTATTAACGGCAGCTTTTGTTTTACAAAAAATAATACCGCGTTGCCCATTTTTAGAATTTAAAAAATGAAGTAATACGTCCAATTTTTCTATAGGTTCTACAACAATGTATTGATGGTCAATACCTTGATGTCCAATAGTTGCCATGTCTGCTTCTATATGCACAACGTGTTTAGACATATAATTCTGAACCAACTGTTTTATGGCACCAGACATCGTTGCGGTAAATAATAAAGTCCTTCTATTTTTCGGAATTACTTTAATAATACTATCCAAACCTTCTTTTAAAGCACTTACCATTTCATCAGCTTCATCTAATATAAAGTAGGAAATATTTCTGATGTCAATCGCTTTACGTTCTACTAAATCTGCCAAACGTCCTGGTGTTGCTACAATAATTTGAGTTGGTTCCTTTAAGCGTTCTATCTGAGGTTTTATTGGGATTCCACCGCAAATAGATGCAATTGAAATAGACGGTAAATGTTTAGCGTAAGTCACTAAGTTTGCATGAATTTGTTGTCCTAATTCTCTTGTAGGCGCTAAAACAACAACTTGTATTGTAGTATTTTTTACGTCTATTAATTGCAATAAAGGCAATCCGAATGCTATTGTTTTTCCTGTACCTGTTTTTGCCAAAGCAACAACATCTTCTTTTTGATGTAATATAATTGGAATTGTTTTTTCTTGAATATCCGTAGGTACAGAGATTTGCAAATCTGCTAAGCCTTGTTGTAGTTGCGTATTAATCCCTAAATCGGAAAAAGATTTTGACATAAAAAAAATATTTTTGCAAAGGTAACATTTCAAGGAACGTTAATTTAGAAAAAATAAAGAAAAGTAAAAACACTTAAAACCATTTACTAATCAAGGAACGAGATTCATGAATACAAAAACATTATTTTTTTATAATTCTAAATGTTTTAATATTGTTATCAATTTTTACTTTTACAAAGTAAGTACCTGTAATTAGTTCAGAAAAATCTACATTTATACTACTATTATCTGGCGTAATAGTTATCAATTCTTGTCCTAACATTGAATATACTTCCACTGATATTATATTTTTATCCGCCTTTAATAATAAGGTTTGCTCCACTGGATTTGGATAATAACTAAAATTATAGGTTTTGAAATCATTGGTTGAATTTGTAGACCAAACCACAATTTCAGAATTACTTTGAATAGATTCATCATTAGCATATTGAGCCGTAATTAAATAAGTGTACATACCAAACGTAGGTAATTGATCCACATATGACGCATTAGTCGAAGTACCAATTAAAATACCATCTCTATAAATATTATAATGTAAAAAACCTTCTGTATTTAGAGGAGTATCTATATATTTTATAGAAAAATCATCTACATTCATTAATCCGTCAGTACTATAGTCTTCCATTTTAATTGCTACTTTACCGGAAGAAAAAGTACTGTCATAAAAAGAACCATGAAAAACATCATTAAAAAAAATATCAAACCGTCCATTATCACTAATTACTTTTAAGGTATTCCAAACATCTATTCCAGGATTAATAAATTCACTATTTGTCCAGTTTTGTAGGGTAATCCAATTCCCATTCTGGATTTTTTCAAATTTCCAGCTTGGCGTGTCGTCTGAACAATAAACTAATGAATATGTATTTCTCCATTCACCATTAGCATACATTGAATTTGGATTTCCATTAAAATAAACTCCTAAACTACAATCATCGCCATTAATTCTTTTCAAATCTACTTCCATTTCAAAATTAGAAAAGTTATAGTTTATATAAGTTGAAGAAATGGCATTCCCATTATGAAAACCAATATAATGATCATCATAAGCGTACCATGCACCTGTATGTGGTATAAAATATTCGCCATAACCATCATTAAAATTTTCGGAATATAAATTCCAACTTGCATCCCAATTCAACATAACTTCGCCATTAGACTCATTCAAATTGGCATATAAATTATTAGGGAATTGTTTGGTAAATGTGGTAAATGTTAAAGGACCAATCCAGACACTATCATCTTCACCTGGATTTGCTCCACAGTTAGCTCTTAAATAAATATCATACGTTGTATTTGAATTTAATCCTGTTAGTACATATGGATTAGTGTTTATCTGAACCATTGTTCCTGTGCCTTGTATAAATCCATCTATACCATATTCTATTTCCCAAGAAGTTTCTGTGTTTCCATTAGTCCATCTAAACTCAAGTGAATTCGTATAAATATACGATGAAAACAAACCTGTTGGTGCAGGACAAGAAGTAACTAAAGTTGAAAAAATAATTGGTCCAACCCATGCACTATCGTTTTCTTCAGTATTATCACAATTTGCTCTCAAGTAAGCATTATATTCCGTACCTAAACTTAATCCAGTTAATGTAAACGAATTTGTGTTTACAGACGCTATAGTTCCTTCTCCTTGTACAAAACCTACTGGTCCATATTCAATTTCCCAATTTGCTTCAGAACCACCAATAGTCCAATTAAAATCTATAGAATTTGTAGTAACATTTGAACTGGTAAAATTTGTTGGTATAGCACAAGTTGTTAAAGGTTCATAAAACGTTATATCATCAATAAAAAAATTATTATTAATATCAATAGAATAGAAATCAATAGCACCTATTTTTGTGCCTGTATATGGCACATTAAAAAAAGCATTTACACCATTAATATTCATAGAAATTAATTGATTATTTAAATCAATAACAGATTCTACAGTAAACCAAGTATTGTTAGGGTATGGCGACATTTCTCCAGTAAAATTATAGCTAATAAACCCATCTTGTCCTTGAGTAGTAGTTGCACCAACAAATACCTGACCATTAAATTGTGCGCCTGGAGAATCTTGTAATTCTTGATAATTCCAATAACCAGTTGCACCAGTTGGTATAAACATTTTCCATTTAACTATCCAAACACCTGAAGATTTATCTCCTAATTTTAATAAGACATCATCCGTTTGGTTATTCCTAACAAGCATTGAATTATTACCTGAAAACGCTTGTGAATTTGTTACTTGTGCATTGGTTGCACTTGAACCCCATAAACTCCACCAAGTTTCTTGTGGTGTAATGTCGCCTAAAGCATAGGTGTCGAAATTATCGGTAAGTTGAGCGTTTGTAATTATAAAAGAAATAATAAATATTAATAGTACTAATTTTTTCATGAGATGTTTTTTTAATTATCAAATTTACAATTAAATCATGAGTAAAGTTAAATAAGATTGAATGAACATCTATTCATCCTAAATAAATTATCAATTATGATAAATATTATTTAAATAAATTAATATAATAATCTTCAAGTGAAGTCACTAAAAAACAAACATTTATAAAACTAATTTACAATTAGAGCATAATAAATTAATAACAAAAAAAAGTCCATCAATATTGATGGACTTTTTTGAAAACTTTAAGTTTATATACTTATAGAACTTTTACGTTCACTGCATTTAATCCTTTTTGTCCTTCTTGTAAATCGAATTCAACTTCGTCACCTTCGCGAATTTCATCTATTAATCCAGAAATGTGTACAAAGTGATCTTTGTCTACTCCTTCTTCAGTTATAAAACCAAATCCTTTTGTCTCGTTGAAAAATTTTACTGTTCCTTTACTCATTTTAATATATTTTAATTTATAATACTTATTGAATTGCAAAGATGATGCCATTTTTTAGATTCACAATATATTATTTGATTTATTTTTAAATTATTTATTAAACACAATACTTTACAATTATAGTTGCATTCTCAATATAATAACTTAATAAGTAAGAAATATTAAATAATAGTGATAATTTATTGCGATATTCAAAAATATTTACTTTATTTGTAGTCATAAATGAAAACAATAAACTTAAATAAAAATTGGTGGAGCGCAAATTCTCATAAAAAAGAGTTGGCGTAGACTAAATATTTTATAAAATATTTTTAAAACTATCCTTACTCGGATGGTTTTTTTTTGTTCAAAACATAAACAAATATAAAATGTATCAAATCAAAAAACATAGTATTATAGCAGATGTCATCACTCCTATTATATCTTATCAGCGCATACGAGAAAATTACCCAAAAAGTATCTTGTTTGAAAGTTCTGAATATCAAAAGAAACAAAATAACCATTCTATTATTGTTTTTGATGAATTAAAAGCGATAAAACAATCAAAAACAGAAAACAACTCATTAAAATTCGCAAAAGATATTAGTGATTTTATTAGCTCTATTAAATTTAAAAACCCCGAAGAACAAACTTCTTTTAATGGTGTTTTTGGATTTAGCAGTTACGATGCGGTTGCTTCTATGGAAAGTATTCATTTAAATACAAACAAACCAAATTTAGATGTACCAAGTTATTATTACGGGTTTTTCAGGTTCATTTTAGTTTTTGACCATTTTAATAGTAAGTTAACTATTATTGAAAATGTACCTGAATCTGAAAAATCAAAAATTAACACCATTGTTACCTTATTACAAAATACTACGTTCACTACGCAAGAGTTCAAACTGATTAATGAAGAGATTAGTAAAACGGAAAAAGATATTTTTCTTAAAAATGTAGAAATAGCAAAAGATCATTGTAAAAAAGGAAATGTTTTTCAAATCGTAATATCTAGACAGTTTTCTCAAAGTTTTAAAGGCGATGAGTTTAATGTTTATCGCACGTTACGTTCTTTAAATCCTTCACCGTATTTATTTTATGCAGATTTTGGTTCGTTTAAATTATTCGGTTCATCACCGGAAGCACAGATAATTGTGCAGAAAAATATTGCTGAAATTCATCCAATTGCTGGTACCTACAAATTTACTGGTGAAGAAGAAAAAGATAAAAAAAATATAGAAGATTTAAAAAACGATCCAAAAGAAAATAGCGAACACGTAATGCTTGTTGATTTGGCAAGAAATGATTTAAGCAGACATTGTAATCAAGTAAAAGTTACAAAGTATAAAGAAATTCAGCGTTTTAGTCATGTAATCCATTTGGTTTCTAAAGTTACAGGGCAATTATTTAAAAAACATACTGCATCACAAATATTTTCGCATACGTTTCCTGCAGGCACATTAAGTGGCGCTCCAAAAATTAAAGCAATGGAAATTATTGATGAATTAGAACCAAATGCAAGAAACTTTTATGGTGGTGCTATTGGTTATTTTACGTTTCAAAACGAAACAAATCATGCTATAATTATTAGGAGTTTTTGTTCCAAAAATAATGCCTTACATTACCAAGCAGGTGCAGGAATTGTGATTAAATCCGAACCAAAAAAAGAATTGCAAGAAATAGATAATAAATTAGGTGCTTTAAGAAAAGCAATGCGAAAAGCAACCGAAATCCACCAAAAAATAAGCATATAATGAACCGAGCATGTTGAATTTTTATCACACAACAAAATGGTTAATAGCGAACATATATGTTCCGCTAAAAAATAATATTTAAACATATGAAAATAGTAGTCATAGATAATTTCGATTCATTTACCTATAATCTCGTCCATTATATGGAAGAAATAACAGGCGAAAGACCTATAATTTTAAGAAATAACGCATTTAAAATTAGCGATTTACAAAAATTTGATTGCATTGTACTTTCTCCTGGACCAGGTTTGCCAAAAGATGCAGGTTTACTAATGGAAGTCCTAAATAAATATCACAATTCTAAAATAATTATCGGTATTTGTTTGGGGCATCAAGCAATTGGAGAATTTTTTGGTGGAAAATTAGAAAATTTAAAAAATGTATATCATGGTGTTTCTAGTAAACTCCTTAAATTAAATGACGATATATTATATAAAAACATCAAAAACCCTATAGTTGGCAGATACCATTCTTGGGTTGTAGAAGAAAATACGTTACCCGATTTTATGCAAATTACAAGTGAAGATGAACATGGCAAAATAATGAGTTTTAAACATAAAGAATTACCAATTTATGGCATACAATTTCATCCTGAATCTATTCTAACACCAAACGGAAAAGAAATGTTAGTCAATTTATTTAATTACCATCAATAAAAATTAATAATCTCGCAAAGCCGCAAAGTCGCAAAATTTCAACTTTAAAAAAGTCATTAATATGTTTGCTTTGCAAACAATTGCGGCTTAACATTTATAATTTTCTTTGCGTCTCTGCGACTTTGCGAGAAAATAACAAATATAAACAACATAAGAGTCATAAAAAATCATGAAAAAAACATTAGAACAATTATATAATTTTGAACCTTTATCTATTTCGGATAGTTATAAAGTTTTAGAACAAATAAGTAAAGACGCATTTAATCCAGCACAAGTTAGTGCGTTTATTTGCAGTTACTTAATGCGTGATATTACGGTAAATGAACTTACTGGCTTTAGAAATGCGTTACTAGATTTATGTATTCCGTTTAAAACGGAATATGATAGTATTGACTTATGTGGAACTGGTGGCGATAGCAAAAACACTTTTAATATTTCTACAATTTCATCATTTATAGTTGCAGGTAGTGGCATTAAAGTTACAAAACATGGCAATTACGGCGTTTCTTCTTTTTGTGGTTCTTCTAATATTTTGGAATCTTTAGGGCATCAGTTTTCTAATAATAACGATTTACTAAACAAACAATTAGACAAAGCAAATATCTGTTTTCTGCATGCGCCTTTATTTCATCCTGCAATGAAATCGGTTGCTGGAATTCGAAAACAATTAGGCATGAAAACCTTTTTTAATTTATTAGGACCATTGGTAAATCCTGCGCAACCTAAAAATCAACTTATTGGTGTTTTTAGTCTAAAAATTCTTCGTGTTTATCAATTATTACATCAAAATTCAGATAAAAACGTGACTTTGGTACATACAATTGATGGTTATGATGAAGTTTCACTAACCAATTCATTTAAATTAGTAGGTTCAAATTTTGAGTATTTGCATGAACCCGAAGAATTTAATTTTACAACATATAATGCTACGGATATTTCTGGTGGAAATAATATTTCAGATGCAAAAACTATCTTTTTAAAGATCTTAAACAACAAAGCAACTAAAGCACAAACCGATGTAGTTTTAGCAAATGCTGGTATTGCCATTGCCAATTTTAATAATACTTCTGTTTTGGAAGGTATTGAAGTTGCTAGAAAATCATTACAAAGCGGAAAAGCATTAGAGAGTTTAAATCTATTATTAAATACCAAATCATAAAAATGGATATTCTACAAAAAATAGTACAACATAAAATTAAAGAAATTGCATTAAGAAAAAAACTGGTAAGTATCTCTAAATTAGAAGAATCCATACTATTTAACACGCCTAAATATTCCTTAACGGAAGCAATATTAAATACTAAAAAATCAGGAATAATAGCAGAGTTTAAACGCAAATCGCCTTCAAAACCAAACATTAACCTTTTTGCAGATCCTAAAGAAATAACTACAGGTTATATTGCTTCTAAAGTTGCTGCTTTATCGATTTTAACCGATAATCATTTTTTTGGCGGTTCGTTAGACGATTTATCTATTGCAAGAAAAAACAACCAATGTCCGATACTTAGAAAAGACTTTATTGTGGATGAATATCAAATTGTGGAAGCAAAAAGTTATGGTGCAGATGCCATTTTATTAATCGCAGAAATTCTAAATAAAGAGCAAGTTACGAGATTTTCAAAATTAGCACAATCAATTGGATTAGAAGTTTTAATGGAAATACACAGCAATAAAGAGTTACATAAAATTACCGATTCCGTTAATTTATTAGGCATAAATAATAGAAATTTAAAAACCTTTGAAGTTAGCATTCAAAATAGTTTAGACATTGTAAAAGAAGTAAAATCAGACATTACCTTAGTTTCAGAAAGTGGTATTACAAGTATTGATAATATTTTGAAACTAAAAAAAGTTGGTTTTAAAGGTTTTTTGATTGGCGAAGCATTTATGAAACACAAAAATCCTGTTACGCAATGCGAATTATTATCTAATCAAATTTTAAATAACTAAAATGAACCGAACATATTAAATTTTAATCATACAACGAGATATTAATTAGCGAGCACATATGTTTCCGCTAAAAAATAAATAATCTCGCAAAGACGCAGAGACGCAAAGTGTTTAAGTCGCCAAATGTTTGCAAAGCAAACATAATAGCGACTTATATTATTAGAATAAACTTGGCGCCTTTGCGAGAAAATAAACATATTTATTCACTATAAACAACATAGAGCCAAAATAAAATTTAAACAGATGAAATTAAAAGTTTGTGGTATTAAACAACTAGAACAAGTAAAACAATTAGACAGTTTAGGTATTGATTTTATTGGTTTTATCCATTATAAAAAATCACCTAGAAATGTTTCTTTGGCAGAATTACTTCAATTAAATAAAACTACCAAAGCAACAAAAGTATTGGTTACTGTAAATGAATCTGTTGAAAATTTATATAAATTATCCGATGCATTAAAAACCAAAACAGTACAATTACATGGCAATGAAAGTCCAAAAATATGTAAAGAACTAAAAGAAAATAATTTTACTATTATAAAAGCATTTGGCATTTCAGAAGCATTCGATTTTAAAACACTAAACGAATATAAAAACTGCGTAGATTATTTTTTATTCGATTACAAAGGCGAACAACCTGGCGGAAATGGGAGTACGTTTAATTGGGAATTACTTCAGAACTACACTTTAGATATTCCATATTTCTTAAGTGGCGGCATTGGAATTCATCATAAAGAACCACTTAAAAATCTGTCATTAAAACATTGTTTCGCCATAGATGTAAACAGTAAATTTGAAAAAGAACCAGGCATAAAAGACATTACTTTACTAACAAAATTTATAAAATGATTTATAAAAACGGCTATTACGGAAAATTCGGAGGTGCATACATTCCAGAATTATTATATACAAATGTTAAAGAGTTAGAAGACAATTATTTAAAAATTATTGGAAGTGAAAATTTTCAAAAAGAATTTAAAGATTTGCTTAAAAATTATGTTGGTCGTCCAACGCCTTTAACTTATGCAAAACGATTAAGCAAACGATATAACACACATGTTTATCTAAAACGAGAAGATTTAAACCATACAGGAGCGCATAAAATTAACAATACTATTGGTCAGATTTTGGTTGCTAAACATTTAGGTAAAACCAGAATTATTGCCGAAACTGGCGCAGGACAACATGGTGTTGCTACAGCAACTGTTTGTGCTTTAATGGACTTAGAATGCATTATT
>JAMONN010000076.1 GCA_027065775.1 Flavobacteriaceae bacterium
ACACTGATGACACGGATTTCACAGATTTTCACGGATTTTTTATTTCTTTGAATCTGCGGAATCTGCGGGAGAAATAATTTTATAATAAGAGTTTTATACATAGGAACACTGATGACACGGATTTCATAGATTTTCACGGATTTTTTTATTTTCTGTGAATTTAGTAGATTTTCTTAGAATTGATTTTGAAAGTTAAACAAACAATGTAAAAGGACATAAGACTTTTGTTTCCTTTTGTATCTTTTGTGGTTAATTATATTTATTTTTACCAAATGAACAACGTACCATTAGCAGAGCGAATTAGACCAAAAAAGTTAGAAGATTATATCTCGCAACAACATCTAGTTGGTGAAAAAGGTACGTTAACGCAGCATATTAAAAATGGTATTATACCAAGTTTAATATTTTGGGGTCCACCAGGAATTGGTAAAACTACTTTAGCAAATATTATTGCCAATGAATCCGAAAGGCCTTTTTATGCTTTAAGTGCTATAAATTCTGGTGTAAAAGATATTAGAGAAGTTATTGAGAAAGCAAAAAATTCTGGTGGTTTATTTACTACTAAAAATCCAATATTATTTATTGATGAAATTCATCGGTTTTCAAAATCACAACAAGATTCCTTACTTGGCGCAGTAGAAAAAGGTTGGGTAACTTTAATTGGTGCAACTACCGAAAACCCTAGTTTTGAAGTGATTCCTGCATTGTTATCACGTTGTCAAGTTTATGTGCTGAACGAATTTGATAAAAAGGACTTATTGGCATTATTACATAGAGCATTAAAAGTAGATACTAAATTATCTAAGAAAAAAATAAAATTAAAAGAAACCGATTTATTATTGCAATATTCAGGTGGCGATGCTCGTAAATTGCTAAATATTTTTGAGTTATTAGTAAATTCCGTTAAAGAACCAATTGTGGTTACGAATGATTTAGTGGATAAAAATATTTCTCAAAATTTAGTGCGATATGATAAAACGGGTGAGCAACATTACGATATTATTTCGGCATTTATAAAATCGATTAGAGGATCGGATCCAAATGGAGCAGTTTATTGGTTAGCAAGAATGTTAGTTGGTGGCGAAGATGTAAAATTTATTGCCAGACGTATGTTAATTTTAGCATCTGAAGATATTGGTAATGCAAATCCGACAGCGCTTATTATGGCAAATAATACTTTTCAGGCAGTTTCTATAATTGGAAATCCTGAATCTAGAATTATTTTAAGTCAGTGTGCTATTTATTTAGCAAATTCCGATAAAAGTAATGCGTCATACAAAGCAATTGATGAAGCGATAGCATTAGTAAAACAAACAGGCGACTTGCCAATACCTTTACATTTACGAAATGCACCAACCAAACTAATGAAAGATTTAGGTTATGGCAATGCTTATAAATATGCGCATAATTATGGTGCTAATTTTGCAATACAAGAATTTCTACCAGATGAAATTTCGGAAACTAAATTTTATGAACCTAATAATAATGTTAGAGAAAATAAGTTTAGAGAGATTTTGAGGAAACGTTGGTTGGGTAAATATGGGTATTAGACACGGATTTCACAGATTTTCACTAATTTTTTTTACCATTGTGGGACAATAAAAGCGACTTATTTATTCTTTTTAGGATTTTGTCGCATTTCAAAAACTCTATTTATATAAATTTTATTTTTTCCTTCTCGATAAGTTATTTTTCAATAATGTTCGTAAATCTTTCGGTATTAGTGTTTTAAATGACTAAAATAATCATCAATCGCTCCGATTTCAACAAAATTATAATCTGGATTTTCTAATATTTTAGTTGCATCATAAATTTGTTGCGTGTACTGTTTTGCTTTTTCAAGTCCGTAAATTTCAATATAAAATTTTCTAACTTTTTTTAAGTCTTTAATTGCTCGGTTTGACCAAAATACTGGTTTTATTAGACGTTCCAACTATTAATAATTTTTTGAGTTTCATCTAAATTAGATATTCTTCCTGCTTTAATATTTTCTTCGGATTCTGTAATCAATTTATCTTGTTGTAGTTGTTCTGCATATGCTTTTGCCATTTCATAAAATATTTTCACAAACTTTTCATCACCTTGATTAATATAATCGTGTAGTTCTTGTTTTAATTCTATTGTGCTCATAAATCCTTTATTTTATGAAACAAATATACAAATTTCTTGTATAATTATTTTTTCAGGTTTTTAGTATTATTTTCTAGTTGCTTTAAAAAATCTTTCTCTACTTTAGAAATTTGATTGTTTATTTTTTCTTTAAAAATAGTATATTCTAAATGTGCTTTTTCTAAGGCTTTTTGATGACTAATTTTACCTGAATGCAGCAATATTTCTTTGCCAGTCATTTTCAAAAAAACATCTAACTGTTTTGTCCAATCTTTCATATACATTGGTTTTTTGTCTAATGCTTGTATTTCGGCAATTTCTAAAAATGCGGTTACCATTCTGTTTAAAATATTGAGTTCGTCTGCTTGAAGATAGTTTTTAGCAATTTCGGTTTCTTTTTTTGTAGGTATTTCTCCTTTAAAATTAGTTAGACCTATATTTTCTTTTGAAGCATTTACTCTGTTGTAAACTGTTTCGGCGGCTGTTTCTCCGTGCGAAGCCCAATGCATCTTGTTTTGTATGGTTTTAAAAACAAGAATAGAAGTTTCTAATTTAGCATCATAATCTATACTCGTTGCGTAAATATCTAATACTTTACGCCAAAACACTTTTTCTGAGGAACGAATATCACGAATACGTGCCAATAATTCTTCAAAATAATTTCCGCCACCATTATTTTTTAATATATCATCATTCATTGCAAAACCCTTTATTAAATATTCTTTAATAAGTGCTGTTGCCCACTTTCTGAAATGAATACCTCTTTGTGATTTTACTCGGTAACCTACAGAAATTATGACATCTAAATTATAAAAATTAGTTGGTTTTGTAGAAAAATCGGAATTTCCGATTTTTCTCAAAGTTAATCCTTTTTCAAGTTCTTGTTCTTTATAAACATTAAGAATATGTTCATTAATTGTAGAACGAGATTTTTGAAACAATTCAGCAATTTGTTCTATACTTAACCAAACTGTTTCATTCTCAAATTGCGTTTCTATTTTAACTTTGCCATCTTGGGTTTGGTAAATTAGTATTTGAGAGTTGTTTTTTTGCATAACTATTTTTAAACTAACTTAGGCGAGATAATTATGGATATAGACACGGATTTCACAGATTTACACGAATTTTTTTATAAGTGAACTTATTTTTTAATCACTTTTTTAACTCCAAAATTACCATCTATATCTTCTACTTTTACAAAATATATACCTTGACTTAAATTTGAAATATCTATTTCAGTTTGGTTTTTATTTTCTAGAATTAGTTGGCCTAGTTTTGAATAAAATGAAATTTTAAAAATTGAAGTATCCGATTCAATATTTATTTTCCCTGTAGTTGGATTTGGGTATAAATCAAATTTTAAAATGCGATAATCTTCTATACTTATAGTTGAATTAACAGTTACAATAGCATTACAGGTATTTGTATTACCACATAAATCCGTAACTGTTAAGATAACATTATTATCACCTAAATTTTCGGATGTAAATGTATTTGGATTTACAGATATACTGTCAATACCACAATTATCTGTTGAATTATTATTTATATCATTTGCTGTAATGCTTGCGTTATTTGAAGCATCTAGGTTAATTGTAATATCATTACAATTAGCAATAGGATTTTCAGTATCTATGATTGTAATTAATTGATTTATAAAAAACACGTTATTACTATCATCGAAAATGGAATAGGTTCTTGTAATAATTTCTGGACAAATATTACCATTTGAAACATCACTTGTAAATGTGATTGTTGGTGTGTTTGTACAATTATCGCTAGCATCAGTTATTAATAAAATATCTGGCACAGGTATTTCATCGTTACATTGTACGTTTATTGAAGTAAGATTACTAGCAGTTGGATTTGTCACATCATTTATTTCAATAAGTTGTTCAACAAGTAATGTATTGCCATTGTTGTCTGTTACGGAATAAGTTCTAGTAATTATTTCTGGATTTGTATTGCCATTAGAAGCATCACTTACAAAAATAACAGTAGGTTTAGCAGTACAATTATCACTAATATTTGTAATCACCTGAATGTCAGGACTTGGCATTTCATCAAAACATTCAACAATAATTGGTAGTGGAATATTTGTCGTAGGTGAAAGGTTATCTACAATAGTAACTATAGCATTGCATGAACTACTATTATCTGAACTATCTGTAACAGTTAAGATTACCGAATTTTCGCCTAAATCATTGCATGAAAAATTATTAATATCTAAAGTATAAGAAATTATAGATTGATTGTCAGTAGAACCACCATCTACATTAAAAGCATTAAGTGTTACAATGCCATTATTGTCTAACTCTATAGTTATATCTTGACAAATCGCAATTGGTGATTCTGTATCTATATACGGTACAATTTCAGTTGTTACTGTATTAGTTTCTATTGCAGGATTAAAATCGAAGAAAATATTCGCTTTATTGGTAAAAAAATCTCCAATTGCAACATTATCTTTAGGTTTTATTTTATAGGCAATATACCCATGAGAATTATTATTGTTTGAATGCTCGTCTGGTAAATAAATGTTATCGAAATAAAATGTAATTTCATTGCCATTTATTATTTCTACATGATTATCATGACTTAGACTAACTAATTCTAATGTAGTCCAATCTAATTTATTATCTAATAGATTAGTTACTTTAACGTTTGTAGCACTTGCTGTACCAGTATTTTGAAATCTAATAAGATAATGTAAAAAATCATCTTTTTGAGTAATTGAAATTTCATCACCTTCTAAAACAGTGATATCATTTGGATCATAAGACCCGATAACAATTTGTTCTAAATTAGCAATATTATCTTCTTCAGTTTGATCGCCAATTAGAGGATTAATTGTTGTAGTAAAAGATAAAACATCATCTATATTAGTAATTGGCGGTGGCAACACATTAAAATTTAATGTAATAAATCTTGATTCTAATAAGTTTAAATAATTATAGTTAAAAGTTATTGAATTATTTGTTTGTGACGTTATAGATTCGGTAGCGGTTAAAAAGTTGAGTTTTGTTTCATCAAACTCAAATGTAATGTCACCATCTAACATGGTAAGACCAACATTATTAAATGCAATTATATAACTTGCATCAAAACCTGGTCTTGCATCGGTTATTGGATAAATATCGATATTTAAATCACTTATACCTGTGGTAATTGGTTCTAAACAAAAACTTGCATTTTCTGAATTTCCAATATCATTAAATATAATATTTTGAGATGCAGGATTAAATGAATAATAGTCTGGTAAATAAGGCGAAGCAGTAACAGTATAGTCACCAATATTGGGATTTAATTGATAATAACCATTACGAGTAAAAGTCGCGTATGTGTTTGTATCGCTTTCGGCAATAACCATGATGTTATCTAGTTTAATATCGTTAAAATCATTAGTATTACAGCCGTTAAAGTTGGTGTCCATCTTAATAATTCCATCAATTCTATTTACTTGACCAATATTTTTATACCAAAGGAGTTTAGCAGTGTAAGCAGTTGCTGATAATAAATCAATAAGACCATCATTATTTATGTCATAAGGAAATACAATAGTACTACTATGATCATTTGAAGAAATTATTTGACGTGTATCAAAATTACCAATTCCATCTAAATTTTCGAACCAATACATTTGATTAGATATTGATGAGTTGGCTATAATATCTAGGTCTCCATCATTATCAATATCTGCTGTATTTATAGAGTAGGATCCACCAATTTTTACATTTATATCAATTATCATAGATTCATTAAAATTACTTAAACCATCATTTTTATACCAAATTAATTTATCATCCCATTTAGAAGACGAAATTATATCTTGGTCGCCATCATTATCTAAATCGCTTGCAAAAACATTAGTTACACCATCAATAGTATTTATAATTTGTAAAGGATTAAATCCACCATTACCGTTATTGATTAAAAGTCCAACAGTATCAGTTTGAAATGCTGCTGTGACAATGTCTAATTTTCCATCACCGTTAAAATCAGTTACATCAATATTATTAACTTTATGATTACTGGGTAGCGTTATGTTATTTGCTGTGCTAAAAGTTGCTTGACCATCTAAATTTTCAAACCAAACTACTTTATTAGTATAGAAATAGGTTGTAATAAGATCGATATCGCCATCTAGGTCAATGTCTTTAGCAAAAATAATACCTGCGCCATCTGTACTTATAATTTGTTCTTCGCTAAAATTACCAAGTCCGTCTAAGTTTTCAAACCATCCTATTTTATCATCATTTCTTGAACCAAAAACAATATCTAAATCATTATCACCATCTAAATCTTCAACATAAACTGAACTTGCGGTATCTGCATTTACAGTTAATATTTTTTGGTTACCAAAATTACCTTGATCATCTAAAGCCTTATACCAAGCAATTTTATCATCTCCTCCTGAAGATGTAATTAAATCATCAAACCCATCGTTATCAATATCTGCTAAAAAAACAGAAGATATAGCATCTGCAAAATTATGAGATATTATTTGTTGCTCACCAAAATTTCCATCACCAAGCGTATTTTTATACCATGCAATTTTATCATCTTTTGTAGAAGAAGAAATAATATCTATGGTATTGTTACCATCTATGTCTCCTGCGCAAACCGAATTTGCACCGTTTGCAATATCTGTTATAATATTTTGGTCACCAAAAGAACCTTGTCCATCAATATTTTCATGCCAAGAAACTGTATCATTTATATATGAAGATGATACAATGTCAATATCTCCATCGTTATCTATGTCAGCAGGGAAAATATGATTTGTTTTACTGTCTAATGAAATAATTTGTGGAGTTCCAAAAATATTATTTCCAAAGTTTTCATGCCAATAAATTTTAGAGGTTATTTGAGTTGAATTAAATGAGGTAACAATATCTTGATCACCGTCATTATCAATATCAGTTGTAAAAACATTATTAAACCCATATGCCCAACTTTGAATAACAATAGTTCTTTTTGAACCAAAATTACCTAGACCGTCATCATTCTTATACCAAGCCACTACAGTAGGTTCTTGATTCCAACCTGAAGTTGTAATTAAATCTAAATCTCCGTCATTATCAATATCAGATAGTTCAATATCTGTAAAATGAGCATTATTTGCAATAATTTGTTTTTCTTCAAATAATCCTTCTCCATTTACATTTTCATACCAAACAACTTCTTCAATAAAATTTGAAGATGCTGAAACTACGTCAATATCACCATCATTATCAATATCACCAGCATATACTGAATTTGCACCATTTGTTATTGCAATGAGTTGTTGATTGCCAAAATTACCTAAACCATCAATATTTTCATACCAAGTTATGCTATCAAAATTATTTAATGAACCATTTGCAGATATTAAATCTAAATCATTATCACCATCAATATCGGCTGCAAAAATATCCTGAACATCATGTGCAATTTGAGTGATTACTCTTTGTTGTTCAAAATTACCTAATCCATCATTTTTATACCACGAAATTTTATTATCTCTTTCTGAGGAGGCTACAATATCTAAATCACCATCATTATCAATATCTATGGTTATTGCTTTACTTGGATTGTAAACACCAGTAATACTTGATAAAATAATATTTTCCTCAAACCCAATCTGCCCAAAACTAAATATACTACTTAATATAATACCTAAAATTAATAACTTTTTCATAATTTTTTCTTTTGTAAATTTACTCTTTTCACTTCTTTTAAAACTTCCTTAATTAACTGTTCTTCTGTTGGTAAATATAGTTGATATTTACTTGCAATAATAGTTTTGTTATTTTTTGGTAAGGTTATTTTTACCATTGCATCATTTTTATCGGTACATAATAGAATACCAATAGTTGCATTTTCATTGTTTTGTTTTTCAAATCGGTCATAATAATTAACATACATTTGTAATTGCCCTAAATCTTGGTGTGTTATCTTTTTTGTTTTAATTTCAATGATAACAAAACATTGTAATAATCTGTTATAAAAAACTAAGTCTATAAAAAACTCATCACCGTCTAGATGTATTCTTTTTTGTCTTGCTACAAACGAAAAACCATTACCTAATTCTAAAATAAAATCTTGCAAATGTGTAATTATTGCAGTTTCTAAGTCTTTTTCGTAGTACGCACTTTCTCTTTTTAAACCTAAAAATTCTAAAATCATTGGGTCTTTAATAATTTCTGTAGGGTTTTCGGGTATTTTATCTTGTTGCGCAACGGCTAAAACACTTTCAATATCGTTACTAATTAGTAATCGTTCAAAAAGTTGGCTATTTATTTGCCGTTCTAATTGTCTTGCAGACCAATTATTTTTTTCGGACTCGGCGATGTAAAATGTGCGTTTTTCTTTATTGCTTATTACTATAAGTGACTTGTAATGAGACCAGTAGAATTGCGTCCGCAGTGCGGACACAATTGGAAATGTTTTGTAAAACTGAACATATCTATACAATTGTCTGGATGTAAAACCACTACCCAACAAAGGTTGTAATTCAGCAGAAATTGATTTTATTAAAAACGTACCATAAGTTGCTCTATCTTTACCTTGTTGTTCTTCTTCAAAAATCACTTTACCAATTTGCCAATACATTAGCACTCTTTCTGAATTAACAGAACGAATTGCACGATGTTTAGCATTGCTAACAATCTCTTTTATTTGTGTTAACAGTAGTTTTTGTAATTTCATTATTCCACTTCTTTCTCCGATTTCTTACCTTTCTTAATCTTAATAGTCAACTCATCATTCTTTTCATCTAAATCCATAATGATTGAGTCATTTTCTTTTAATATAGAATTCACAATTTTCTCTGCAAGCGCATCTTCAATATATTTCTGTATTGCACGTTTTAGAGGTCTTGCACCATATTGTTTGTCGAAACCTTTTTCTACGATAAAATCTTTGGCTTTATCGGTTAAAGATAATGAGTAACCTAAATCGGTAATGCGTAGTAATAATTTTTCTAATTCAATATCAATTATTTTATGAATATCTTCTTTTTCCAATGCATTGAAAACAATAACATCATCAATTCTGTTTAAAAATTCAGGAGCAAAACTCTTTTTTAAAGCATTTTCTAAAATACCTTTTGCATGATCATCTGCTTGGTTTTGTTTGGTAGAAGTGCTAAAACCAACACCTTGACCAAAGTCTTTTAATTGTCTAGCACCAATATTAGAAGTCATTATTATAATGGTATTTCTAAAATCAATTTTTCGACCTAAACTATCGGTTATAAAACCGTCGTCTAAAATTTGTAATAACATATTAAAGACATCAGGATGCGCTTTTTCAATCTCATCTAAAAGTACCACCGAATATGGTTTACGTCGCACTTTTTCGGTTAATTGTCCGCCTTCTTCATAACCAACATATCCTGGAGGCGCACCAACTAAACGTGAAATGGCAAATTTCTCCATATATTCACTCATATCAATACGGATTAATGCATCCATATTATCAAAAAGTTCTGCTGCCAATACTTTTGCTAATTGTGTTTTACCAACACCAGTTTGTCCTAAGAAAATAAACGAACCAATTGGTTTGTTGGGATCTTTTAAACCAACTCTATTTCGTTGGATTGCCTTAATTACTTTGGTAACAGCTTCGTCTTGACCAATAACTTTGCCTTTTATTAGGCTTGGTAATTCTGCCAAACGATTAGATTCTGCTTCGGCAACTCTATTTACAGGTATGCCAGTCATCATAGAAACTACTTCGGCAACATTATCTTCGGTTACGGTTTCTCTGTTTAATTTAGATTTTTCTTCCCAAATTTGTTGTTCGTGTTTTAATTCCTTTTCAATACGTTTTTCATCGTCTCTTAATTTTGCAGCTTCTTCGTATTTTTGAGATTTAACAACTTGATTTTTAAGTTCTTTAATGTCTTCCAATTCTTTTTCTAAACTAAGAATTTTTTCAGGAACTATAATATTTGTAATATGAATTCTTGAGCCTGCTTCGTCTAAAGCATCAATCGCTTTGTCTGGTAAAAAACGATCTGTCATGTAACGATTCGTTAATTTTACACATGCTTCAATAGCATCATCGGTATAACTTACATTATGATGATCTTCGTATTTACTTTTAATATTGTTTAATATTTGTATTGTTTCATCAACCGAAGTTGGTTCTACAATCACTTTCTGAAAACGTCTTTCTAAAGCACCATCTTTTTCTATATTTTGACGATATTCATCTAAAGTTGTTGCGCCAATACATTGTATTTCGCCTCTTGCTAAGGCAGGTTTTAACATGTTACTAGCATCTAATGAGCCAGTTGCGCCACCAGCGCCAACAATTGTGTGAATTTCATCTATAAATAAAATGATGTCGTCATTCTTTTCTAACTCATTCATTAGAGCTTTCATTCGCTCTTCAAATTGTCCTCTATATTTTGTGCCAGCAACTAAACTTGCTAAATCTAAAGAAATCACACGTTTGTTAAATAAAATACGGGAAACTTTTCGTTGTACAATTCGTAATGCTAAACCTTCTACAATAGCAGATTTACCAACACCAGGTTCACCAATTAAAATTGGATTATTCTTTTTTCTACGACTTAATATTTGCGAAATACGTTCGATTTCTTTTTTTCTACCAACAACAGGGTCTAATTTATCGTTTATAGCCATAAGCGTTAAATCTCTACCAAAGTTATCTAAAACAGGTGTTTTCGATTTATTCACATTTGCTTGTTTAGGATTTGCTTTTTCAAACGGATTTTTCTTTTCTTCAAAACCGCCTTCATTTGGTGTTTCGAATGTTGGTTTTACAATAATACCATCGTCTAAAAATAATTTTGCAAAAATTGCTTTTACATCATCATAATTTAAATCAAAATTATGCATTAGTTTTGTTGTAGGATCGTTCTCATTTCTTAAAATACATAATAATAAATGCGCTGTATTTACAGCGTCACTTTTATATAATTTTGCTTCTAAAAATGTAGTTTTTAACGCTTTATCTGCTTGTTTTGTCAGGTGCAAACTTTTGGTTTTGTTAGTGTCAAAATTCGAGTTTGTAGGATTTAACGCCTCTATTTTTTTTCTTAAAAAATCTAAATCAATCGATAAAAGATTTAGTATTTCAATTGCTTTCCCTTCACGTTTTCTTAATAAACCTAATACCAAGTGTTCTGTGCCAATAAAATCATGTCCTAAACGCAAAGCTTCTTCTTTACTGTACGCTATTACATCTTTTACTTTCGGCGAAAAATTCTCATCCATAGTTCTTTGTTGTTTAATTGGTAAATTTAGTTAATTTTTTCATTATTAAAAGGGAATGCTGATTTTTTAACAGAGATTAATTGTAATGTTAATTGTTTTTTGATTTTGTATTTCGTTTAAAACGGAATGAATAGCATAAAACAAAGATAATCAGTTAATTAAAATTATTTAAGTTGTTTGAAATTAAAAATAATTCCAATGGAAATTGTTCTAAAAATTGTTAATAAATACTATTAAATAGACTCTTTTTATTTTAGTTGAAAACTCTTATAAGTTGTATCTTGCAAATTCGAATAAAGATTAATAAAAATTAAATTTTATGATTGAAGGAGAAAAAATAATTCCTATTAATATTGAAGATGAAATGAAATCTGCATACATTGATTATTCAATGTCTGTAATTGTTTCCAGAGCATTGCCTGACGTACGTGATGGTTTAAAACCAGTACACAGAAGGGTGCTTTTCGGAATGCATGAATTAGGAATTAAAGCAACTGGAGCACATAAGAAATCCGCTAGAATTGTTGGTGAGGTTTTAGGAAAGTATCATCCGCATGGAGATACATCGGTTTATGATGCAATGGTTCGTATGGCGCAAGATTGGTCTATGCGATATGAAATGGTTGATGGTCAAGGAAATTTTGGTTCGCCAGATGGAGATAGACCAGCAGCAATGCGTTATACTGAGGTTAGAATGAAAAAATTATCGGAAGATATGCTTGCCGATATAGATAAAGATACAGTAGATCATCGTTTAAATTTTGATGATACTTTAGAAGAACCTACAGTTTTACCAACACGTATTCCTGGTTTGTTAGTAAACGGAGCATCTGGTATTGCAGTTGGTATGGCAACAAATATGGCACCTCATAACTTAACAGAAGTTGTAGATGGTACTATTGCTTATATCGAAAATAACGATATTACTATTGATGAGTTAATGCAACATATTAAAGCGCCAGATTTCCCTACTGGTGGAACAATTTATGGTTATGATGGTGTAAAAGATGCATTTCATACTGGTCGTGGAAGAATTGTAATGCGTGCAAAGACTGAATTTGAAGAAATTAACGGTCGTGAATGTATCGTTGTAACGGAATTACCTTATCAAATAAACGGAGCAGATTTACAAGTAAAAATGGCTGCTTTAGTAAATGATAAAAAAATTGATGGTATTGCCGAGATTAAAGACGAAACAAGTCGTTTAGGTAGAAGAATTGTAATTAAATTAAAACGTGATGCAATTCCGAATATCGTTTTAAATAAACTATATAAATATACGTCTTTACAGACTTCGTTTAGTGTAAATAATATTTGTTTAGTAAAAGGAAGACCTGAATTATTAAACTTAAAAGAATTAATTCATTATTTTGTAGAACATCGACATGATGTTGTAGTTAGAAGAACAAAATACTTACTTAAAAAAGCAGAATCAAGAGCACATATTTTAGAAGGATTAATTATTGCATCGGATAATATTGATGAAGTAATTAAAATTATTCGTGCCTCTAAAAATGCAGACGAAGCAAGAGAGAATTTAGAAAAACGTTTTAATTTATCTGAAATTCAAGCAAAAGCGATTGTAGAAATGCGTTTACGTCAATTAACTGGTCTAGAGCAAGACAAGTTAAGAACAGAATATGATGAAATCATGAAAACTATCGATGATTTAAAAGATATTCTTGGAAGTGAAGAAAGAAGAATGACTATAATTAAAGACGAATTATTAGAAGTTCAAGCAAAATATGGTGATGAAAGACGTTCTGTAATTGAATATGCTGGTGGCGATGTAAGTATTGAAGATATGATACCAAACACTAAAGTTGTGGTAACAATTTCTAATGCTGGTTATATAAAACGTACAGATTTATCAGAATATAAAACACAAAATCGTGGTGGTAGAGGTCAAAAAGGAGTTTCTACAAGGTCGGAAGATTTCTTAGAACACTTATTTGTGGCAACCAATCATCAATATATGTTATTCTTTACTAAAAAAGGTAAAGTGTTCTGGATGCGCGTTTACGAAGTGCCAGAAGGTGGAAAAACATCTAAAGGTAGAGCAATTCAGAATTTAATTAATATCGAAAATGACGATATTGTAAAAGCATTTGTCGTTACACAAGATTTAAAAGATGAAGATTACATAAATAATAATTATGTGGTAATGGTTACTAAAAATGGTCAAACTAAAAAGACTGTTTTAGAGCAATATTCTAGACCAAGAACTAATGGTATTAATGCTATTAAGATTAAAGAAGGTGATGAATTGTTAGAAGCAAAATTAACCGATGGTAATAGTCAGATAATGATTGCTGCTAGATCTGGTAAATGTATTCGATTTGAAGAAGCGAAAACAAGACCAATGGGTAGAACTGCCTCTGGAGTTAGAGGTATTCGCTTAAAAACAGATACAGATGAAGTAATAGGTATGATTTCGGTTCATGAAGGTGACGGTTCTGATGTGTTAGTAGTTTCTGAAAATGGTTATGGTAAACGTTCAAGTTTATCAGATTATAGAATCACAAATCGTGGCGGAAAAGGAGTGAAGACTATTAATGTAACCGAAAAAACGGGTCAATTAGTTGCTATTAAAAACGTAACCGATGATGATGATTTAATGATTATTAATAAATCAGGAATTACTATTCGTTTAGCAGTTGCGAGTTTAAGAGTTATGGGTAGAGCAACGCAAGGTGTTAAATTAATTAACTTAAAAGGAAAAGATTCTATTGCAGCAGTCGCTAAGGTAAAACATGAGGAAGAAGAGGAGATAGATGAAGATGTTTTAAACGATGATGAAAATATTGGCACGAATCTTGAAAATAACGATTCGGAAGAATAATAATTAATTAAAATTAACTTAAAATGAAAACTTTAAAAAAACAACTATTATTAATTACGGTACTATTAATTAGTGTTGCATCATTTGCTCAAAAAGCAGAAATGAAAGAAGCAACTAAAGCACTTGCTAAAAATAATTTTTCAGGAGTACTTTCTGCTTTAGCAAAAGTGGAAGGAATGGATTTAGATGATAAGACTAAAGCAAAATTCTTTTTCTTAAAATCAAAAGCATTAAATGGTTCTGGTAAAGTTATGGATGCAGCAAATGTTATTAATGAATTGGTTGCTTTCGAAAAAAAGACTGGTAAAGCAAAGTATACTAAAGAAGTACAACCAATGTTGCAAAAATTAGTTGCAAACCTAAGAGATAAAGGTATTCAAGAATACGATAAAAAGAATTTTAGTTTAGCAAAAAACACCTTAGCGCAAGTTGAAGTGTTGAACCCTTTAGATACAGCATTTTTAAATTATGCAGCATTAGCAGCATACCAAGATAAAGATTTAGACTTAGCATTAAAACATTTCTTAAAATTAGATAAGTTAGGCTATACAGGTGTTGCTACAATTTATTCTGGAATGAATACAGAAACTAAGCAAAGAGAAAATTTTTCAGATGCAAATCAAATGAAATTGATGATGAAATCTAAGTTGTATTCAGATCCAAAAACGGAAGTTTTGAAAACTAAAAGAGGTGATATCATTAAAAATATTGCAAATATTTACATGGA
>JAMONN010000077.1 GCA_027065775.1 Flavobacteriaceae bacterium
ATATAACGGAACAATGTGAAGTAGCAAGTTTAACAGTAGCAACTGCAACAGATAATTGTGATGGAGTTATTTATGGAGTGCATAATGCAACTTTCCCAATTATAGCAAGCACTACAGTAACTTGGACCTATACAGACTCAAATGGAAATACAACTACACAAAATCAATCTATTATTATTAATGATAGTATGGATCCTGTTGCTGATGCAGGAAGTTTACCAATTGTGTCGGTTGAATGTCAACTTACAAGTTTGCCAATACCAACTGCAACTGATAATTGTGCTGGTTCTATTAATGGAGTACATAACGTAACTTTCCCTATTATGACTAGTACAACTGTAACTTGGACATATATGGATGCTAATGGAAATAGTATAACACAAGACCAATCTATTATAATTACAGATATCGATAATTCTATTTCTCAAAATGGAGCAGAATTAACTGCAAATGCTATTGGTTATTCTTACCAATGGGTCGATTGTAATAATGGTAACACTCCAATTTCTGGCGAAACAAATCAAGTATTTACTGCAACTAGTAATGGTGATTATGCTGTAGAAATTACAGATGGTGTTTGTACAGTAACATCTGGTTGTGCAATTGTAACTACGCTTGCTATTTCAGATAACGATTTTGGTGCAAAACTAAATGCATACCCTAATCCAACAAATGGTGTTTATACTATTGATTTAGGAGATACATATAATGATGTAACTATTAAAACAGTTAATATGTTAGGTCAGTTAGTCGATTCTAAAACGTTTGATTCAATATCTAAAGTAAATTTAGAAATTAAGGGTGAATCAGGTACTTATTTTGTGCATATTCAAACTCTAGATGGCAAACAAACTAGTTTGAAACTTATAAAGTTATAGTAAGTTAATATTTATTTTTATTAAAGTTGAAAAGCGAATTAGAGAAATCTAATTCGCTTTTTTTATTACTAAAAAAAAGTAAACAAATAAAATATAAAATCCATATTTTCTAAAATATTTGTTTACTTTTATTCTATGGCATATACTGCAACCATAGAAGAAGAAAAAAAGGAAATTACTAAGCGTTATAAAAATATGCTTAAAGACTCTTATGAAACACTCTCTAAAGAAGATAAAACTTTAATTAGAAAGGCTTTTGATATTGCAGCAGATGCTCATAAAGAACAACGCAGAAAAACTGGCGAACCTTATATCTTTCATCCAATAGCAGTTGCTAAAATTATTGCAAATGACATTGGCTTAGGCGCAACAGCAATTGCTGCGGCACTTTTACATGATGTTGTAGAGGATACAGATTACACAATTGCAGATATGGAGCAATTATTTGGCGTAACCATTGCAAAAATAGTAAATGGTTTAACTAAAATTGCACATTTAAAGAAAGACCAAGATGTTTCTTTACAGGCAGAAAATTACAGAAAACTTCTTTTAACATTAAATGATGATGTACGTGTTATCTTAATAAAAATTGCGGATAGATTACATAATATGCAAACTATGGATGCTATGCCTCCATACAAACAAGTTAAAATTTCTGCGGAAACATTATTTATTTATGCACCTTTAGCACATCGCTTAGGTTTATATAATATTAAAACACAGTTAGAAGATTTAGGGTTAAAATATACCGAACCAGAGGTTTATAATGACATTTATAATAAAATAACACAAAGTAAAGAAGAACAACAAATCTATATAAAGAGTTTTTCAAAAATCATTCACGAGTCATTAATAAACGAAGGAATGACATTTGAAATTGCTGGCAGGCCAAAGTCTATATATTCTATTCGTAAAAAAATGCTTAATCAAGGGGTTTCTTTTGAAGAAGTATATGATAAATTTGCTGTAAGAATAATTTACAAATCTTCTAAAAAAGAAGAGAAAATTAATGCTTGGAAAATATATTCTATTGTAACAGACCACTTTAGACCTAATCCTTCTAGAATGCGTGATTGGATTACACAACCTAAATCAACAGGTTATGAAGCTTTGCACATTACGGTTATGGGTTTAAAAGGTCGTTGGGTTGAAGTACAAATTAGATCTGAACGAATGCATGAAATTGCAGAAAAAGGTTATGCAGCACATTTTAAATATAAACAAGGTAGTCATAAAGAAAGTGGTTTAGAATCATGGTTAAATTTATTAAAGGAAACTTTAGAAAACCAAGATGCAAATGCAATTGATTTTGTAGAGCAATTCAAATTAAATTTATATGCCAAAGAAATTTATATTTTTACACCAGATGGTGATATAAAGTCTTTGCCAAAAGGTTCTACTAGTGTTGATTTTGCCTTTGCAATTCATACGCAAGTTGGTTTAACCTGTCGTGCAGCAAAAGTGAATGGTAAAATTGTACCATTAAGTTATGTTTTAAATAGTGGCGATCAAGTTGAAATAATAACCTCTAAAAATCAAAAACCTAAAGCAAGTTGGTTAGATTTTGTAAAGACTGCAAGTGCTAAATCTAAAATCAAAAATTCTTTAAAAGAAGAACATAAAGAGATTGCAAAATTAGGTAAAGAAATATTAAGCCGAAAATTAAGACATATAAAAATAACTTTTAATGAAAAAACCATTAATGAAATGGTTAGTTTCTTTAACTTAAAAACAAGTTTAGATTTATTTGTACGCTTTGGTAATGGCAGTCTTGATAATACCAAATTAAAGGAATATGCTGCACAACAAAGAAACTCTTTTTATAATTTTTTCAAATCAAAAATTCGAAAGAAAAATGTTAATCCAAATTTAAATAAGGATGATATAACTTTAAAATATGATTTATTAGTATTTGGAAGAGAAGAAGAAAAGTTAGATTACAAACCTGCAAAATGTTGTAATCCAATACCTGGTGATCTTGTATTTGGTTTTATTACCATTAACGAAGGTGTCAAAATACATAAACTAAATTGCCCAAATGCCATTGCATTACAGGCAAACTACGCCTATAGAATCAAATCTGCAAAATGGTTAGATTCAAGCCAACAAGAACATAAAGTTACCTTAAACATTAAAGGAATTGACAATGAAGGTTTGGTTGGTGAAGTTTCCAAAATTATTGTAAATGACAAAAATGTAAATTTATATGGTATTAACATTAATGGTTCCGAAGGTTTCTTTGAAGGAAGAATAACTATAGGCATCAATAATAAAGACCACTTAAAGAAAATTATCATGGCACTTAAAAAAATTGAAGGTGTTAGTAAAATTAATCGATTACATAGTTAAATTTGGTTCTATCCATATTTTAATTTTAAATATCAGTTCATGTGTCTAAAAAAAACGATAAGAACAATATAATCATAACACCTTAATAAAATATGTAATAATTCAACAAAACTTCGTAGAGAGTTGAATTATTCATCCATTAAATAAGGTAAAACAAAAAAACACAAATAAAACGGAATTGATTAAAAAACCATTTACAATTCATTCATTTCCTTTAATTTTTCTGTGTTTTCTGCTAGTTCTAGCGCTTCCACAATTTTATGAATATCACCATTAATAATATTACTTAAATCGTATAGTGTTAAACCTATTCTATGATCAGTAACACGACCTTGTGCGTAATTATAAGTTCTAATTTTTGCAGAACGATCACCAGAAGAAACCAAAGAATTACGCTTTGCAGCATCTGCTTCTAATTTCTTTTGCAATTCCATTTCATAAATACGTGTTCTTAAAACCTTAAAAGCTTTGTCTTTATTTTTATGTTGTGACTTTTGATCTTGACATTGTGCAACAATACCTGATGGTACATGTGTTAAACGAACTGCAGAATAAGTAGTGTTAACTGATTGTCCGCCAGGACCAGAAGAACAAAAATAATCTACTCTTACATCGCTCATTTTAATATCAACATCAAATTCTTCCGCTTCTGGCAAAACCATAACTGTTGCTGCGGAAGTATGTACACGACCTTGCGTTTCTGTTTGTGGCACACGTTGCACACGATGAACTCCTGATTCGAATTTCATGGTTCCGTAAACATCATTACCAGTAATACTAAAAATAATTTCTTTAAATCCACCTGCAGTACCATCACTTATATCTTCAACCTCTGTTTTCCAACCTTTATCACTAGAAAATTTAGTATACATTCTATATAAATCACCTGCAAAGATACTTGCTTCATCGCCACCAGTACCTGCTCTAATTTCTACAACAACGTTCTTAGCGTCTTCAGGATCTTTTGGCACCATTAAAACTTTTAATTCGTCTTCTAACTTCGGCATTTCTCCTTTCGCCTCATCTAGTTGCATTTTTGCCATTTCTACCATTTCAGCATCGCTGCCATCTGCAATAATTTCTTTAGCTTCGGTTAAATTTTCAAATGCTTGTTTATATTCTAAACCTTTATCATTAATGGTTTTTAGATCTTTATATTCCTTAGTTAATTTCACATAACGTTTTTGATCTTTAATAATATCTGGTTGTATTATTAAATCTGAAACTTCATCAAAACGTTGTTTTACTATTCTTAATTTATCTAGCATCTTCTATTCTTCTATTTAAAGGTTTGCAAAGTTACTTTTTTTAAAGGAGAATGCAAAACATAAAAAACCGTTCATAAAAAATATGAACGGTTTAATAAAATTATTTAATAAAGTTAAGGATTATTTCATCATTGCTTTACCAATTCTAGTATAAATACCTTTATCTAATTTTTCACGCATTGCTTTAAAAGCAACAATTGTTTCTTCTACATCTGTTAAAGTGTGTGATGTTGTTGGTATTAATCTTAAAATCATCATTCCTTTTGGTATTACAGGATAGATAACTATAGAACAAAATACTTTGTGGTTTTCTCGTAAATCATGCACTAAAGCCATTGCTTCTGGCACTTCGCCTTTTAAGAAAACTGGTGTTACGCAAGTATTTGTTTTACCTATATCAAAACCGTTTTCTTTAAGTCCGTTTTGTAAAGCATTTACATTTTCCCAAAGTTTATCTTTAAGTTCTGGCATGGTTCTAATCATATCCAAACGTTTTAAAGCACCTTTTACCATTGCCATTGGTAATGATTTTGCAAACATTTGAGAACGCATATTATACTGTAAATATTGAATTACATCTTTATCACCAGCAAAAAAAGCGCCAATACCTGCCATAGATTTTGCAAATGTTGCAAAGTAAACATCAATACCATCTTGACAACCTTGCTCAAAACCTGCTCCTTTACCATTTTTACCTAAAGTTCCAAAACCATGAGCATCATCAATAAGTACTCTAAAATTGAATTTATCTTTTAATGCAATAATTTCTTTTATTTTACCTTGTTCGCCTCGCATACCAAAAACCCCTTCGGAAATCACTAAAATTCCACCGCCAGTTTCAGTTGCAATTTTTGTAGCACGTTTTAAGTTTAGTTCTAAACTCTCCATATCATTATGCTTGTAAGTAAAACGCTTACCGTGATGCAAACGTACGCCATCAATAATACAAGCGTGAGAATCCATATCATAAACAATCACATCATTTTTGGAAACCAAAGCATCTATTGCCGAAACCATACCTTGATAACCAAAGTTAACTAAATACGCTGCTTCTTTATCTACAAACTCTGCACATTCGCGTTCTAATTGCTCGTGAAATTCGGTATGACCAGACATCATTCTTGCTCCCATTGGGAAAGCCATTCCGTATTCCATTGCTGCTTCGCCATCTGCTTTTATAACATCTGGATGATTTGCAAGTCCTAAATAATCGTTTATAGACCAGGTAATTACCTCTTTTCCGTTAAATTTCATGCGGTTAGAAATCGGTCCTTCTAATTTAGGAAACACATAATAACCTTCTGCTTTAGATGCCCATTTCCCTAATGGACCTTTATCGTTTTTGAATCTATCGAATAAATCTTTCATTGTTAATTGTTTGCTGACCTAATAAAAAGTCAAATATTGTTTTTATCTTTTAATAGCAAGTGCAAAAATACTATTAAAATTAAATCTCTGAAATTAATTTTGTGTTAAATTACAAAGTTTTCCGTAAAGACGTTTGTAAAGACGTTTTGCAAAACGTCTCTACAAAGTAAAAACGTTTTGCAAAACGTCTCTACAAAAACTACCTAGGTATCTCAATACTTTCTAACATTTGTTTGATTACTTGTTTACTTGTTACGCCTTCCATTTCACGTTCTGGTGTTACAATAACTCTATGTTGCAATACTGGTATTGCGCAACGCTTTATATCGTCTGGCGTTACAAAATCACGACCTTCCATAGCAGCAAATGCTTTAGATGCTTGTAAAATTGCTAAAGATGCTCTTGGTGAAGCACCTAAATATAAAAACGAATTTTCGCGTGTACTCGTTACTATTTTACCAATATAATTTATTAAATGTTTCTCGATAATAATCTCTTGAACTTGCTGTTGAAATTTCTCTACTTGCTTTGCAGTTAAAACTCCTTTTACAACATCTACATTTTTTAATTCTTTTCTATTATGATGTGTTTCAATTATTTGAATCTCTTCATCTAAAGTTGGATAGTCTACTTCTATTTTGAATAAAAATCGATCTAATTGCGCTTCAGGAAGACGATATGTTCCTTCTTGTTCTATCGGATTTTGTGTTGCAAAAATCAAAAAAGGCGCTTCCATTTTATATGTATTTCCGTCAATGGTAATTTGTCTTTCTTCCATTGCTTCAAAAAGTGCTGCTTGTGTTTTTGCTGGTGCACGATTAATTTCGTCAATCAAAACAATATTAGAGAAAATTGGCCCTGATTTGAATTCGAATTCCGAATTTTTCATATTATAAACCGAAGTTCCTAATATATCACTTGGCATTAAATCTGGTGTAAATTGAATTCTACTAAAATCTACCTTCATAGTTTTAGCAATTAATTTAGCGGTAATTGTTTTTGCAACTCCAGGAACGCCTTCTATTAAGGAATGACCATTTGCTAAAATGGAAGCAATTAACATATCGATCATATCTTTTTGACCGATAATGATTTTACTTAATTCATTGCGCACTGCTTCTACTCCATTTCTTAATTCGGTTAAATCAATTCTATTTTGAAATTCTAAATTTTCGTTTTGTGGTGTTTCTTCCATTATAATTTTGTTTTTTTATAAAACTTATCTATTAATTTATTTAAAGTCACTAAAGAATGCTCTTTAATAGCCGCACTATTATTCAAATTTACCAAATAATTTACCAATCTGTTAATTTCATCTTTTGGGATTCCTGTTTTTTGATGTAATCGTTTTTTGAAATCTTCGTTTAAATTTTGTGTATCTAATAAATAAGTATTTCGAATATATTCTAAGAAAAATGTTATTTTTTTAGTTATGATATCTTTTGGTTCGCCATTATCATAATACAAATTACCTATTGTTTTAGCAAAAGCTACAGAGGTGTTTTTGGGTTTAACTATAATCGGAATAATTCGTTGTTTTCGCTTTGCTTTAAAAATAATAAAAAGGATTAAACCAATCCAAATTAATCGCCATGCCCAACGTAACGCTGGTTTCGATAGAATAAACCGCAATTCACTATCGATATATTCTATGCCTGATTTGTTGTGATTATCCCAATATAAAATATCTGTTTCTAAGTACGAAAATGCCGATGCTACATAATTTGCATGGTTATCTTTTAGCATGTTGTAATTAGTAAAAGCGAAAGGTTGTAAGTTTATATAAAAAGCACCTTTACCATAATTAATCTTTACAAAATCGATAAATTCTTTTTCTTCTAAATTATGATACCCTAAAACAGTGGTTTCCTCTTTGTTTAGTTCATTAAAATGATACGTTGCAAAACCTTTATTAAAAAGATATTTATCGCTAGGTTTTAAATTTTTATTCGAAAAATATAATTCATTTTTAATAGTGTCTTTATAATTATAAAAGTATTTACGCTCGATTTCAAATTTTAAGGTGTCTTTTAGATATTCAGGAAAGGCATTAGACGCCATAAAAACAGTGTTTCCGCTATTTGTAAAATCTAATAATTTTAAAATGGATTCTTTATCAATATCTAATTTATCGTTTATAAATACATAAGCAGATTTATTTTCATCAATATTAATATACGAATTTACTAATTCTTCATAAGCAGATTTCTCCACAGCTACTATTTTGGTATCTGGAAATAAATTGGCTAATTCTTGATATAAAACATACGAACCCCAAGGTTTCTTATGTTCTTGATTAAAAGATGGCGACCAATCTATAGGTTTTGGTTTATTCGCTTCTAAAGCAAACAATACTACAATTAGCAGTACAAAAAGCGTTATGTATATTTTTAATTTACTCATTTTCTAATGGAATTTATTAGTTTATTAAATGAGTTTTCTGCTTCTAAATATTCTATTTGATTCAATTTAAATTCTCCGTACCAGCAATAATTATAAATATAAGATATATACTGAAACTGCCTTTTTAAATCGTCATTTTTAATTTCTCTATAATAATCAGAATTCGTTTTTTCATAATCCCATTCTATAATTTCAGATTCTGCTAATTTTTTTAGAGATTTTAGATAACCATATCTAATTGCTAATCGATAATTCTCGTCGTCTTTTGCTTTTGTAATTAGATTATCATAATTGGTTATTAATATATTTTCGTCTAGATCGGTTGCGTGAATATCTATTTTAGCGGCACTACGACCAAAAACCCAATTACCTTCTTTGTTTAATAAGGTTTTTAGAATAAAATACAAAACGATTAGTATAATAATTATATACATTATTTTAATGAAATTGCCGGTGAATTTTGCTGCTTTTCTAGAGTCTGCAAAACCAAACCACTCTTTAAATTTATCGGATAACCACATTTTAAATTGCTCCCAAACACTTTTTTGTTGCGCGTCAAAATTGTATTCATACGTAAATTCATCACCTTTATAATTTTTTTTAAAATTATCTGGTAATTTTCTTATTTGCAACTCCTTATCCTTATCAATAGAAAGTGAATCTTTAACGGATTGACCAATCGAAAAATGACAAAACACAAATGCGAATGTAAAAAATATGTATCTAATATATCTATTCACCTAAACCAATTTTATCAATTTCGGATAAACCCGAAATGTTTTCATTTTCTTCCTTTGCACTAAAATAAACGATGTTAATTGCTAACTGATTTATAATTTGTAAAAAGATACTTATGATTTTAGCAATAATAAAACTTACTACCATAGAAATCATTGTAATAATCCCTTTTTCGCTTGCGTCAATAGTATTAAAAGATACCAAACTGGTTAGCATTGTAGTGACTAATGATATGCCGCCATTCACAACACCTATAAGCAAAATAAATAAACCAACAGCGCCAACATTGGCCCAAAAATTTATTTTAATTAACTCAAAAGAATAACCAAAACATTCAAAAACACCTTTATCGGAACTTAAATATTCCATTAAAGCATTATTATACCACATGGCAATGGCAGCAATTAAGAAAAATATACCAACTATGGTTATTAATAAAATAACGCCTGCAATAGCAGCAACAATTAATGTAGGAATAGCAATAAGTAAACTGGTTAAAAAGAAAATTATTATTTTACCCAATTTAACTTTAAAAATCTGATGCAATATATCTTTAGCGGTAAAATTAGTACCACCTTTTTCGTTATAAAGTAAGAGGTAAATAGGCGTATATGAATATTGTACAATAGCAAAAAGTATGGCAACTACTACAAATACTGTCATTACTATAATAAATACAACCAAGTTATTTTTTATATAATCTTCAAAAACTGCTGAACTATTACCAGTGTCAAAAGTAGACAAACCATAAAATGAACTTATAAAAAAATAAATTATCAATAGCATAAATAGTAACTGTATACCATTTACAATAAGATAATTTTTAAAATAATGCTTTCCGTTTAAACGGAGAAATGAAAAAGTATCATTAAACTGAGCGCTAAAATCTCTTCTTTTTAATAATTTCATAGATTACTGAATTTTTATTTAAATAATTCCTCGATATTCTTGCGTCGAATATTGTTTTTATTTTTAATTTTTTGCCACTAATTCACGAATATATTCGTGAATTAGTGGCGCTTTTTTTTATTGTCAATACTATTATTTTTCATTGTTCAACTCTGCCAGCGTTAATACTCGAACGGTTATTTGACTAATTCATTTTCCATTTCTAATTTCATTTTCTGATATACTATTTTAGGATACACAAAATAATAAAACGAAATAATACCAAATGTGGTTAATATAATACCAACCGATAACCAATTAGGCATCATATTGCTATATCTGGTAACGTAACCTTCTAAAAAACCTGCAGCAATAGTAAACGGAAACGTACTAACAAATATTTTCAAAGAGGTTTTCACTCCTATTTTTAAAGATTGATATCTCGAAAAAGTTCCTGGAAATAAAATACTTGCGCCTAACATGAAACCTGCCATTGCTTCTACTACTATGGCAAAAATTTCCATAGCGCCATGAATCCAAATACCTCTAACGCTTTCCCAAAAAGCGCCATGTTTGTAAAATAAGTATTGAAATGCGCCAAGCATTACGGAGTTTTTAAATAGCACATAAACAGTACCTAAACCTCCTAAAAAGCCTAAAATATAATTATAAAACCCAACTCTAATGTTGTTTATAGTAATACCAATATGACTTCCCCAATTAGAGCCGCCTTTGTAAACGGCAACTGCGTCGCCTTTTTTAATATTTTCAATCGACATATTTACGTAATAATCGCCTAAAACTAACCGAATAAATTTATCATCATTCATAGATGAAATAACGCCAATAGCAACAAATACAATAAAAAAAGCAAAGGCATAAAACAAATAACGTCTGTACTCATAAACAACTAAAGGTACTTCTGTTTTAAAAAAATGGACTAACCTATTCTTGTCTTCTTTTTTAGTTTTATAAATTTTTTGAAAAGTTTTCGCAGCAAGGTTGTTTAAATAAAGAATTGTTTTACTTTTGGGGTAATAGGTTTGTGCATATGCCAAATCATTCATTAAGTGAATATATAAACTAGACAATTCATCTGGGTTTGACTTTAAATTACCTAAAATTTTAGATTCAAACTGCACCCATTTTTCTTTGTTTTGTTTAATAAAAGCAACTTCTCGCATAGAGAACGAAAGTAAATAAAAAATGAGTACTATACAAATTAACACTACGCAAAATGTGAATATCGAAATGCCTTTAGCAAGTGTTGGCGAACGCTTATTGGCGTCGATAATCGACATTATAATTATGCTTGCTTATATGTATGTTGCTTTTTCAATAATGGATGCTTTCGGGATTAGCAAGTATAATTTTGATTATTGGTCTTACAAAGCAATTGTAGGTTTGTTTCTTATCCCTATTTTTTTATATACCATAACTTCGGAAATATTTTTTGCTGGACAAACCTTAGGTAAAAAAGTATTAAAAATTAGAGTAATTAAAATTGATGGTTATAGCGCATCATTTTCTGATTTTTTTGTTCGATGGATGTTTAGAATCATAGATATTTGGTTGTTTTTTTCTATGCCTGTAATTGGTTTAATTACTGTAATAACTTCTAAAAATAGCCAGCGTTTTGGCGGAATGGCTTCTGGTACTGCTGTAATTAGTTTAAAATCGAAAATTCATATAAACCATACTATTTTAGAGAATTTAGAGAAAACGTACAAAGCAACTTATCCGTCGGTTATTAATCTATCGGATAATGATATGCGAATTATTAAAGATACTTTTATCATAGCCGCTAGAGCAAAAGATTACAAAACCATTGATAAATTAAGAATTAAAGTAGAAGATATCACCAAAACTTCTAAAGGCGATACACCAAATTCTGTCTACCTAAAAACTATAATGAAAGATTATACGCATTTTACGCAGAATATGTAGTTTTTTAATTTTATGTGATAAATATGTGAATTTTTTAAAAAAACATTATGCTATTTTATACAAATGTTTTTGAAACTCGATAAATAGATCTCTAATTTTAAGTGCGTCACCACCTAATATTTCAATTCCATCTTCTTGCGATTGAAATTTTGTAGCCAATAATGTAGGTAATTTAGATTGGTCTAATTCTCCAACACCTGTTTCTACATATTTACTCAATACAAATTCTATAAATTCCTTTTGTTTTTCATTTAGTAATGCAAATATTGTTGCTTCTGCTACAGCAACTCTTTCCTTTCTTGATATTGGTTTTATATCTTTATGAAAAACATAATCTAACACATCAAAAATATCACTCTTCTCAGCATCTATTAATTTTTTAAGTGTATTAAGTTCTTCTATACCAAAGCCTGCTTCTTCTAATTTTTCGAGTAGCGTTTTCCGAGTTATCGGATTAGACCATAATTCTCTTAATTCCGCTTCACTTTTAAAGAAGTTTGGTAGTTCGCCAAGTAAATTATTCAAAAACTCTGTTGATGAAATCGGCTTCCCTTCTGCGCTCCAAAAAGAGGTTTGGGTCATATGCTCAATTTCTAATTCTTTACCATTACTTAGTTTTATTTTTACTCTCTTTTTACAAATACAAGGCAATTGACCGCAAGTTTCACATTCGGTTGGTGGCTCTACTTCACAAACACAAGGACTTTCACCACAAATTTTACATTTTTTAGATTCTTTTACACAAACACAAGGACTTTGATGACAAGTGTCGCATATTGGTTTTACGATTTCTTCTGGTTCGCCATCCCATTCTGGATCTGCAAAATGATGATAAGCATCTACAAAATCGTAAATGGTAAAAAACTCTTTTCCGTCAAACATTCGTGTACCACGACCTACAATTTGTTTAAATTCTATCATAGAATTTACGGGTCGCATTAAAACAATATTTCTAATGTTACGAGCATCAACTCCTGTTGATAGTTTTTGTGAAGTGGTTAATATAGTTGGTATTAGTTTTTCATTATCTTGAAATTGTTCTAAATAAGTTTCACCTATTTTACCATCATTGGCAGTAACTCTAACGCAATAATCTATATCTTTCCCTTTTGATTTATTTTGGTTTACTAAATCTCTAACTGCTGCTGCGTGTTCTTGTGTAGCACAAAATATAATGGTTTTATCATCTATATTAGCATCATTCATAAAAGTATGTACACGATAACGTTCTCTTGCTGGAATTACAATTTTTCGATTAAAATCTTTTTCTTCATATAATTTACCTTCTTCAATAATTCCTTCTGTAACCGTATCATCAGTGGTATAAATGTAATCATCTAAAGTGGTTTTTATTCTTTTGACTTTAAAAGGCGTTAAAAAACCATCATTAATTCCTTCTTTTAAAGAATAGATATACACTGGGTCGCTAAAATAAGCGTAAGTATCTACATTGTCTTTTCTTTTAGGCGTTGCTGTTAAACCTAATTGAACAGCAGGCGAAAAGTAATCTAAAATGCCTCTCCAATTACCTTCATCATTTGCGCCACCTCTGTGACACTCGTCTATAATAATAAAATCAAAATAATCTTTTGGATATTCTCCAAACCTAAATTGAGAATTGACAGTTGAAAGTTGAAAATTATCTCGATATTCTCCTTTCGGTTCGGCTGCAATACTGTTTGATATACTATCATCATTTTCACTTTTCAATTCTCCATTTTCAATTGTCTTTGTCATAAATGACTGAAAGATAGTAAAAAAGATACTTCCATTTGTTGGTACTTTTCCTGTTTTTCTAATCTCTTTTGGTGAAATTCTGATTAAAGCATCTTCTGGAAATGCAGAAAACGAATTAAATGCCTGATTGGCTAAAATGTTTCTATCTGCTAAAAATAATATTCTTGGTCTGCGCTTATTGTAATTATCACTTTTTACGGATAAATTCCAACGTGTATGAAATAATTTCCAAGCAATTTGAAAAGCAATTGCCGTTTTTCCTGTTCCTGTGGCCAAGGTTAGTAATATTTTATCTTTGCCTTGCGCTACGGCTTCTAAGGTATTGCGAACTGCAATTTCTTGATAATATCTTGGTTGCCAAGTACCTGATTTATCTTCAAACGGAATACTTGAAAATTTATCACGCCATTTTTCTGCTTGTTCAGAAACTGTACCTTGTGGATAGGTTTTGTTCCATAATTCTTGTGGTGTTAGAAATTGGTTAACCAAACTTTCCTTACCTGTTTTCATACAGATTTGGTAAATTTCTTTTCCGTTTGCTGAATAAGTCGTTTCTAAGTTTAATTTTTGGGCGTATAATTTGGCTTGTGCCACACCTTCGCCAACTGCCAATTCATTACTTTTTGCTTCAATAATAGCCAGTTTAATGCCTTTGTAAACTAAAATATAATCTGCAATTAAGGTTTTGGCTCTTCTGCCACCAACTTGTATGCGACCATCTGTTATTTTACAAACATTGCGTTCTCTCAATATTTTAGAACCTTCAACAATTCCCCAACCTGCTTGGGTTAATTGTGGGTCTATTAATTCGGCTCTTGTTTCACTTTCGTTCATAACTTTTTAATTGAAAATTGACAGTTTATTGTTATTTCGTATGCAAAGTATCATTCTTCCATTTTTTGGGATTATTTACAATGTATTCAGAAATGTTAATATACGCTTTTTTATTTCGTATTATATGTTCCCAATAATTTCTTTGCCATAATTTACCTTCAAAACGTTTCCAATTGTTGGATTTTACGTTTTTGATATATTCGTTTGTTGTAATTGATTTGAATGCGCCAATAATATCGCCTACCGTTTTATTGGTTGGGGAACCCGTTGGGAAATCCGTTGGGGCAATCCCTTGTGGTTGCCCTTTTTCTTTTATTGGGTCGACCACTTTTTCTTTTATTGGGTTGACCACTTTTTCTTTTATTGGGTCGACCACAAGGGTCGCCCCTACGATATTCAATATGGCGTGAAAATGGTTGGGCATTATTA
>JAMONN010000078.1 GCA_027065775.1 Flavobacteriaceae bacterium
ACCACATTTGCATTACGAAGTTAGATATAATGGAAATGCTGTAAACCCAATGGGTTATTATTTTGGTAATTTAACTCCTAAAGAATTTGCTGCAATGCAAAAAGCATCTATACAAGAAGGACAATCGTTTGACTAGTTTAGTCTTCAGTAAAAACTAACAATAAAAAATTCAATGAAAAACAAACTTATTTTAGCAATCCTTTGTTTAGGGTTAGCAACAGTTTACGCACAAGAAACAACCCATAATTCATCAAATAAAGAATCCATTACTATAATGGCGGTTGGTGATATTATGATGGGCACAACTTTCCCTAATAAAAGTTACATGCCAAAAGAAGGTGTAGATCCTTTTGCTAAGGTGAATAGCACTTTTTCTGAAGCAGATATTTTATTCGGTAACTTAGAAGGTACATTAACCGATACTGGTAAAAATGCTAAACATTGCAAAGATCCATCTAAATGTTATTCGTTTAAATCGCCAACAAGACTTGCTTCATATTTAAATACCGCAGGTTTTGATGTGATGAGTATTGCTAATAATCATATTGGTGATTTTGGACAATTAGGAATTACGAATACAAAAAGAACTTTAGACGAAAACGGAATTGCATATGCAGGAGTTTTTTCAAAACCATATACAACTTTTGTAAAAGATGGTATTAAGTATGGTTTTATAGCATTTGCACCAAATAAAGATTGTATTAAAATTCATAATATTGCCAAAGCGAAAGAAATGGTAAGCAAATTAAATGCAGAATGCGACATTGTAATTGTTTCTTTTCATGGAGGTGCTGAAGGTTCAAAACACACGCATGTAACAAGAAAAACAGAAATGTTTTATGGTGAAAATAGAGGTAATATTTACAAATTTGCACATGCAGTTATCGATGCTGGCGCTGATATTGTTTTAGGTCATGGACCACACGTTAGTAGAGCAATGGAAGTTTACAAAAATAAATTCATTACCTATAGTATGGGTAATTTTTGTACTTACGAGCGTTTTAACTTAACAGGTATAAAAGGTTACGCACCAATTTTCAAAATTGAACTAGATAAAGGTGGTAATTTCCTTCACGGAAAAATTATTTCTGCAAAACAACGCGATGGTGTTTATCCGTATTTAGACGAAACTCAAGCTGCTTTTAAAGAAATTAAAAAGTTAACTTTAGCAGATTTTCCAGAAAATAAATTACAATTTTACGAAGATGGTTCTTTTTATTTAAAGTAAATATCGGTATAAATTTTTAGGTTAAAAGTGAAAGTATAAGTTTTCTTAAAATAAATTTTCTTAAATTTGTAATTAATTCTTTTGTCTGAAGTTTAAAACCAAAGACTAATGACCAAAAACCAAAGACCAAAAATGCACATAGATTTACAAGGCAAACAATATTATAAAATAGGTGAAGTTGCTAAAGCATTTGGTGTAAATACTTCTTTAATTCGTTTTTGGGAAGGTGAATTTAGTATTATTAAACCAAAAAAAAATAAAAAAGGTAATCGTTTATTTAGACAAGATGATATTAAGAATTTACAACTTATCTATCATTTAGTAAAAGAAAAAGGATTTACTTTAGAAGGCGCTAAAAAGAAATTAAAAGAAAAACCACAAGCAATAAAAGGTAATCACGATATTATTGCTCGTTTAGAAGGCATCAAAGCAGAATTAATTAATTTTAAAGATCAATTATAAACTAACTAAAAATTTATATTATGAAAAAATGGCTTATTCCAGTAATTGTTATTGCACTTCTTGCTTTTGCATTTTTTAAATGGGGAATTGGAGTAAATAATGAAATTATAGATAAAGAAGGAGTTGCTCAAGTACAATGGGCAAATGTAGAAAGTGCTTACCAACGTAGAGCAGATTTAATACCTAATTTAGTTGCTACTGTAAAAGGTTATGCAGAACATGAAAAAGAAACTTTAGAAGGTGTAATTAAAGCACGTGCCGAAGCAACTAAAACAACAATTAATGCTGGTGATATGACTCCAGAAAAAATGGCGGCATTTCAAAAAGCACAAAGCGGAATTACTGGTGCTTTAAGTAAATTAATGGTTGTTGTTGAAAAATATCCTGACTTAAAAGCAAATCAAAGTTTTTTAGAATTACAAAGTCAGTTAGAAGGAACAGAAAATCGTATTAATGTCCAACGTAATAGATATAATAATTTAGCAGGTATTTATAATATATTCATTAAAAAAATACCTACAAGTTGGGTTGCAAGTTATAGAGGTTTCAAAGGAATGTCTCTATATAAAGCCGAAGCAGGAAGCGAAAAAGCACCTAAAGTCGAGTTTTAAGAATTGTTATTTATTTGTGAGAATAATTAAATTAGTGATTTCTTTCTTTCCAAATTTTAGGATTTCTACTAGTATGGAAAACTGCTAATATCTGCACTGTTTTACTGGTAAAAACAAAATGAATTCCATAGGAAAAACGTTTTAGATATCTAACTCTCGTTTCTCTATATTTTATGGTGAAAATCTGTGGGTTTTCTCTAATGATTTCAAATTCATTAAACAAATCTGCTAGAAATGAATCTGTGATTTTAGGGTTAATTTCATCAAAATAAGTTGTGATTTCTTGAATATCATTTTTAGCAAGTAAACGAATTTTTAATAAATTCATTTATTTTCTTTTAATAGATGATTTTAATTCTTCTAAATTCATGAAATCCTTAGGGTTATTCTCTACGTCTAACAATCGATTGTCTAACAGGTATTTATGATTATTACTTAATTCAGAATCTTCTTGAATTTCTAATAAATATAACTGAAAATCTTCTACAGAATTAAATTCAGTTTTTTTTAATTTTTTAGTGCTTTTTATTGTAATTGTAGTCATAGATGAACTATTAATAATCAAATATACAAAATCTCATCAAACAACCATTAAATTACAACCTCTAATATCGCTATTATCAAATCTACCTAAAATCTCAAAACTATTATCACTAAAGGTTTTTCCTAAATCTTGCGTTGCAATAAATGAACAAGAATTTATATTTGCAAGATCTATAATATTTATGCCACCTGCTTTTTGATGTGGTAAAATAGTCAACGAATCTTCCGTATCTCTAATACTAATTTTTAACCAATTTGGCGTTTTAAAAATACCATTTCCAGAAGAATAAGCTTGACTTAATAATTCTGTCATT
>JAMONN010000079.1 GCA_027065775.1 Flavobacteriaceae bacterium
CCTGTTAAAATAGAAAAACCAACTATCATTGATTCAGATAATGACGGTTTCCCTGACGATAAAGATAAGTGTCCACAAGTATTTTCTAAAACCAATAACGGTTGCCCTGTAGTTGTTAAACCTATTGTAAAAGTGGTAGAACCTATTAACAAAAAAGAAAATGCAAAAATAATTGCTGAAGCAAAAAGAGCTAAAAAATTAATTGAGACTAAAAAAAGAAAAGAACAATTAAAAAACACTGTAAAAAATAATAGCATTCAATATAAAAAAGAAAAAGAAATTATCGAAGTAATTATTGAAAATGCAAGAAAGAAAAAGAAAAGAGAAATTGTAAATAATCCCGTAAATACTGCAAAAGAAGCAAAGTTTAAAGAAAACCCAAATTATGGGAAAATTAAAGAGTTGAATAAAAACAATATAAAACATAATATCCCAGAAGTAGACAATGCAGTAAATCATTTAGATATTGAAGTTTCCCCTATTTATCCTGGTTGCGAAAACAAATTTAGTAATATGGAAAAAGAAAATTGTATGATTACCAAACTATCTGTTTTTGCCCTTAAAAATTTCAATTCAAATAATTTATCAAATGTAAATTTAGGTTCGGGTACAAATTTAATGAGAGTAATATTTGTAGTAGATCAAAACGGAAAATCTAAAGTATACAAAACAGTAACAAATTGGAAACCAGAGGTAATACAAGAGATAAAAAGAGTAATTGAATCGCTACCAACAATGAAACCTGGTTTATTAAAAAATATTCCAACTTCTGTTAAATATAGTCTTGAAGTGCCTTTTAAAGCGAACAAGTAATTCATTTTATTATTTAAAATATCGTAACTTTGCAAAATCTAAAATAATTGATTTATGCCAAGTTCAGATATAAAAACCAATACTACTTTATCTTTTAGTGACTTTAAAAACGAAGTTTTAAAAGACTATAAAACTGCTGTTTTAAGCAGAGAAATTAGCCTTTTAGGAAGACGTGAAGTCCTTACAGGAAAAGCGAAATTCGGTATTTTTGGTGACGGAAAAGAAGTGCCACAATTAGCAATGGCAAAAGTTTTTAGAAACGGCGATTTTCGATCTGGTTATTATCGTGACCAAACCTTTATGTTTGCTATTGGCGCATTAACACCACAAGAATTTTTCGCAAGTTTATACGCTGATGCCGATCAAGTGAACGAACCATCTTCTGCAGGAAGACAAATGAATGGTCATTTCGCAACACAAACTTTAGATAACAATGGTAATTTTAAAGACTTAAAAAACATAAAAAATGTAAGTGCAGATATTAGTTGTACTGCTGGTCAAATGCCTAGATTATTAGGTTTGGCACAGGCATCTAAAATGTATCGAAATATTGAAGAATTAAAAGGTGATAATAAATTTTCCGTTAACGGAAATGAAATTGCTTTTGGAACAATAGGGAATGCTAGTACATCCGAAGGTCATTTTTTTGAAACCATAAATGCTGCTGGTGTTTTACAAGTACCAATGGTTATGAGTGTTTGGGATGATGAATACGGAATTTCCGTACACGCAAAACATCAAACTACCAAAGAAAATATTTCAGAGATATTAAAAGGATTTCAACGCACCAAAAAATTAAAAGGTTTTGAAATTTTTAGAGTTAATGGTTGGAATTATTCCCAACTAATTAGCACGTATAACAAAGCAACTAAAATTGCACGTGAAGAACATGTACCTGTATTAATTCATGTAACCGAATTAACACAACCACAAGGTCATTCTACTTCTGGTTCGCACGAAAGATACAAGTCAAAAGAGCGTTTACAATGGGAAAAAGAAACCGATTGTAATGTAAAAATGCGTGAATGGCTACTTAATTTCGAATTAGAAAACGAAGAAGGAATTTTACGTTTTGTTGATAATGAAGACATCTTAATTCAGATAGAAAAAGATGCTAAAAAAGAAGCAAGTGCTGCAAAACGTGCTGCTTGGTCTGCTTTTCAAGAACCAATAAAAGAAGAACGAACTATTTTATTATCACTTTTAGAAGAAGTAATTGCTACAAGTGAAAACAAAGCATTTATAAGTAAACTAAAAAATGATTTAGAAAATTTAGACGTGCTAGACAGAGCTGTAATCTTAGATACTGCAAGGCAAGTCTTAATCTATTTAAGAAATGAAAACTTTACTGCTAAAACTTCACTTCAAAATTGGATTAAAAACTATCATACAAAACAACAGCACAGATATTCTGCACATTTATATTCCGAAGAAAATAATAACGCATTAAGTATATCTGAAATAAAACCAACTTACAACAAAGAAGAGATTGTAGATGCTAGATTAGTTTTAAAAAACAACTTTGACACGTTATTTTCAAAACATAAAGAACTATTGATTTTTGGTGAAGATGCTGGTAAAATCGGTGATGTAAATCAAGGTTTAGAAGGCTTACAAGATAAATTTGGTGAACTTAGAGTTTCGGATACTGGTATTAGAGAAGCAAGTATCATCGGTCAAGGAATTGGTATGGCGATGCGTGGTTTAAGACCAATTGCTGAGATTCAATACCTAGATTATATGCTTTATGCAGTACAAACGCTAAGTGATGATTTAGCAACGTTACGCTGGCGAACTTCTGGTAAACAAAAAGCACCGCTTATTATTAGAACGCGTGGTCATAGATTAGAAGGCGTTTGGCATTCTGGTTCACCAATGGGCGCATTAATTCACTTATTGCGTGGTATGTACATTTTAACACCAAGAAACATGACCAAAGCAGCAGGTTTTTACAATACTTTATTAGAAACTGACGAACCTGCTTTAGTAATCGAAAACTTAAATGGCTACAGACTTAAAGAAAAATTACCATCTAATTTAGGGGAATTCAGAACACCAATTGGTGTTGTAGAAACCATAAAAGAAGGTACAGATATTACTGTTTTATCTTATGGTTCTACACTTAAAATAGTGGAAGAAACTGCTATAAAGTTAGCACAAGTCGACATTAATATCGAAATTATCGATGCACAAACCCTATTACCTTTTGATATTAATCATGATGTTGTGAAAAGTATTGCCAAAACTAATCGTTTGGTAATTATTGATGAAGATGTAAATGGTGGCGCTTCGGGTTATTTATTAGATGAAATCTTAAACAAACAAAACGCTTTTAACTATTTA
>JAMONN010000080.1 GCA_027065775.1 Flavobacteriaceae bacterium
TAAAATGTATAAACACTATAGTTTGTCTTTAGGTTTGGTCGATAATTATTATGCTATAAATAAAAAGGAGAAAGCGCAAAATGTAGCAAAAGAGTTAATTGCAATTTTTCAAGATAATTTAAGGTATTATGCTACTTTAGATGCAAATGAAAGAGCATTTAATTATGATGATATTGGTACAGATTTATTAATGTATGGTAATATTATTGATACTGCAACGCAATACGATAAGGAGTTTGCGAAAGAACAATTAGACATTGCTTTACAGAATATTCCATTTAAAATGTATCGAACCGAAGGTTTCGGTTTAACAGCAATTGAAGATTATCATTTGTTAGGCGAAACAAAAAAAGCGCAAGATTTGTCTCGAAAAATGATAGAATCTTATACCTTAGAATTAACTCAATTTGCAAATTTTGTAAAAAGTAAAAACGGTAAGTTAGGTGATGCAATGATCTATAGAGAGTTTGATAAAATCACACCAACCGTAGAGTTTTATAAATATGTAATGAATGAAAATGCAGGTAAAGACTCTATATTTTCTTTAGAAATAGAAAAAGGATTCGATGAAGTGTTTAAATTGTTAGAAAGTGCTATGGAGTAAGAGTTATTATTTTAAAACTCTTCAAGCGTTCTGTTTATAAAAGATTAACGCTTGAAGGGTTAAGATGAAATTATAATATTACCTAAAAGGATAGTAGAAACATGAAATTTCATAGCGAACTTTGCGTAAACCTTTGCGGACTTTGCGGTTAAAAAAAATACACAATGAATTTCTATTTCACCAAAACACCAAAAATAATTCAATCTTATTACAAGAATTACCTTTGGGAGATAGATACTAATAAAAAAGAAATCTATCTCACTTTTGATGATGGTCCAACGCCAATAGTAACAGAATTTGTTTTAGATACATTAAAGAAATACCATGCAAAAGCAACTTTTTTTTGTGTAGGTAAAAATGTAAAAAATAACCCGGAATTATTTCAGCGAATTCTAAATGAAAATCATGGTATTGGTAATCATACACAGAATCATTTAAATGGTTGGAAAACAAAAGCGGCTATTTATTTAGATAACGTAATAGTAGCAGAAGAGTTTTTATTTGATGATTCAATAACTAAAATTCAAAAACTATTTCGACCGCCATATGGTAAAATAAAAACAAAACAAGCAAAAGCAATTTTAAAAAATGGTTATAAAATAATAATGTGGTCTGTTTTAAGTGGTGATTTCGATACAAGAATAAAAGAGGAGAAATGCTTGCAAAATGTATTGCAAAATGTAGAATCGGGTAGTATTGTTGTTTTTCACGATAGTGAAAAAGCATTCAATAAACTTAAAAATGTGTTACCAAAAATGCTAACACATTTTTCAAGTCTTGGCTTTAAATTTAAAGCGATTTAACTAAAGGGAAGCTAAATGTTTTGTGTAATTAGGAAAAGACATATGTCTTTCTTCTAAGTAACCAATAAGGTATTTGTAAGCGATTTTTTCACCACTATTATTCTCAATATTATGTAAGCAATTGTATAGTTTGGTTATTTCGATCTTTGCTTTAAAAGAAATGGCATTGTGTTTTATAGAGTATGCAATATTTAAATTTTCAGTTCTGTTTGGAGTATAATTGTTTAAACTCCAAAAATATTTACCGTCTTTAGTTTTGTTTTTAACAATTACGCCAATCTCTATATCTTTATTAATGTAGTATTTTGTGAAATCCGAAATTATTTTAGGCATTTCAGGATGTTTAATTAAGTCTAAGCTATTTTGTAATAGTTCTTTTTCTGAGTACCCAGAATTTTTAATAAAGTCAGTATTGCAAAATTTAATGGTGTTTTTAGTCGTAATTCTACAGGCAGATGCTGTATTGTTGTCAATTAAAAATTCTTCATTAATTAATGTAGAAGATTTGTTAACTTTCTTTTTTGGTATAGTAATTAAATCATGTTGACTTTTTTTGACAAGAGTTTTCATAAAATGTACTGATTAGGTTTGTGCGAATGTACGGGTTATTAACAAATTTGAAAGAGAATTGTTAATAAGTTTATTTAAATTGTTGATAACTATTAATATAATTAATACAATTTATTGATAGTTAGATTTGTACGTTCGGAAATATATTGTTAACAGTTAAAGAAGTTGTTAATAAGTGATGTCTTATGAGTTAACAAATGTGTTAAAGCATGTAATACCTCTTTCTTCAAGATAACCGATTAGGTATTTTTCAGAAACATTTTTATTTGATTTTATTTCTAAAGAATTTAATGTTTTTATTAATTTTATTAATCTATAATCTTTTAAAGGAAGTAATTCTTCTTTAATGTTAAATGTAATAGTATTGTCGGATATTATCTTAAAGTTACTAGTTGTCCAGAAAACAAAATTGCTAATGTGCGTGTGTTTGATCAGAGAAATATTTCCTTTTTCAGTAATAATATCAAATAATTTCTGAAAAAAAACGTCTTTTTTGTTTTGAGATTTTTCTATAGAAAATGTCTTTCCTATATGATTTTTGTTGATAAAACCTGTGATTTCAATATATAAATCTAATGTTGATTGTTTATTGAATCTAAGTTTTAACTTATTTGTAGGTTGAACTTTGTTATTTAGAGTAGGTAAGGAGTCTAGACTAAATAGTAATGTGTCAGAATTAACTGATTTATTAATTTGAGGGTTCATAATTAAGGGGTATTATGAGTTAAATTTTCTTTTTCTACTTCAAATATATGTAATTGTAATCAATAATAGTGAAAAATGTTGATAAGTTTTAAGAATTGTGGAGAAAGCAGTTCCAAATCACGTCATTAGGGGTTTGAGCAAATACACTTATTTCTAGAGGTTTGTCTAAGGATAGGTCTTTTTTAACAGGATGGTTAAATCTTATTTTGTATGCATGAAGATGTATGCCACCGTTTTTGTTACTTCGATCAAACCCGTACTTTAAATCCCCTTTTATAGGCGATTTTATAACGGAAAGTTGTGCTCTAATTTGATGATGTCTTCCAGTTTCTAAATCAATTTCTAAAACGGTATAGTTGTCTAGTTTTTGTCTTATTTTATAATGAAGAATTGCTTTTTTTGTATTTTCAGTTTCCGAGTTAAAAACAATTGCCTTGTTGTTTTTAGGGTTTTTTCTTAAGAAATGAATTAAGGTGTCTTGTTGTTTTTCGGGTGTGTTTTTAACCACAGCAAGATATGTTTTTTGAATGGTTTTGTCACGTAGCATTTTGTTTAATCTCGCTAATGCTTTAGAAGTACGTGCAAATATAACAACGCCACTTGTAGGTCTATCTAATCTATGCACTACGCCTAAATATACATTTCCTTTTTTGTGATGCTTTATGGCAATGTATTCTTTTACAACTTCACTTAAGGGTTTGTCTTTGGTTTTGTCGCCTTGTACAATATCGCCAACTCGTTTATTGACAATTATTAAATGATTGTCTTCGTATAGTACTTGTAAATTTTCTTTAGTAGATACTGTTCGGTCAAAATTAATGACTCTTCGTTTAGTTTCTTTCTGTCTTTGGTTTTCAGGCCTTTTCATAAAGAAGAATTTATACCACCTATATAATCTGTAATTTCTTTTTTTCCTGTTTTGTCAACGGATGATGAAATTAGGTAATGTGGCATTGTTTCCCAATACTCAAGCATGCTTTTTATATAAACATTTATATTTTTGGTGACTTTTGTTTTGGGTATTTTGTCTGTTTTTGTAAAAATAATACTAAACGGAATGTTGTTTTCTCCTAAAAACTGCATAAATTCTAGGTCTATTTTTTGTGGTGTATGTCTAGAGTCAATTAAAACAAACGTACAGACTAATTGTAGGCGTTTGCTAAAATAATCATAGATAAGATCTTGAAATTTAGAGCGTGCTTTTTTGGAAACTTTAGCGTAACCATAACCTGGTAGATCTACTAAAAACCATTCTTTATTAATTAAAAAATGATTAATTAGTTGTGTCTTTCCTGGTTTGTTAGATGTTTTTGCAAGAGTTTTATGATTGGTTAGCATGTTGATTAATGAGGATTTCCCAACATTAGATCTGCCAATAAAAGCATACTCTGGTATTTTTTCTTGAGGACATTTTTTTACATCTGTATTGCTAATAACAAATGTTGCGGTGTTGATTTTCATAATGAATCAATAAGTTAATTTACTGAATTTAAGAGTAAGTAATAAGTAGTCTTGGTAATTTAAAACTCATTTGAGTCTAGCCATTTTTCGACTATTTCATTAAATTCAGTTGGTTTTTCCATCATTGCCGCGTGACCACATTTATCAATCCAAAACAAATCAGAGTTAGGTAATAGTTCGTGAAATTCATCTGCGACATTTGGCGGAGTGACTTCGTCATTTTTTCCCCAAATTAGACATACTGGCATTTTCATATTAGGTAAATCTTTTGCCATATTGTGTCTAATAGCGCTTTTTGCAATTGCTAGCACTCTAATTAACTTTGCTCTATCGTTTATAACATCAAAAGATTCGTCAATAATTTCTTTTGTTGCTATTTTTGGATCGTAAAAAACCTCTCTAACTTTATTGGTAACGTAGTCATAATCGCCTCTTCGAGGAAAACTTCCGCCCAAAGCGTTTTCATATAAACCAGAACTACCAGTTAAAATCATACCTTTTACTTTGTTTCCATTCATTTTTGAATAATAAAGTGCAATATGACCTCCGAGTGAATTCCCGACAAGTATGTAGTCTTTAAGGTTTTTGTATTTAATAAAACTCTTTACAAATTTCGAAAGATTTTTAACATTAGTTTTAATTAATGGTAAATCGTAAATAGGTAGTTGAGGCATTATTATTTGGTATCCTTTTTTCGGAAAGTAATCAAAGACGCCTTCAAAATTACTCAAATTACCCATTAATCCATGAAGAATGATTAAAGGCTGCCCTTCGCCGATTTCAAGATATTCGAAACCGCCATCTTTTTTTAAATTTTTATCCATTAAACATTAAGTTTATTTCTAGTTGCAAAGTTAAATAATTGTTTTCCAAAATACTCTTTTTCTGCGATATGATAATTGATTATTTTTAAAAATATAATCAAATTATGATAAGTGACTGATAGGTAGTAAGATACAATTCGACAATAAAGTTATTAACAAAGTGGTAAATTATGGAAAAAAGTGGTAAATAATCGTATATTTGTCCTGTAAATCAATAGGTAGCACAAAAAAGTGGTAAATTTAATAGGAACATATGAGTGTAAAGCAGACGCAAAAGGGCGTTTGATGATGCCTGTTGCTGTAAAAAAACAGTTACAAAGTGTTCTGCAAGAAGGATTTGTGTTAAAACGTTCGGTTTTTCAGCCTTGTTTAGAGTTGTATCCGATGAGTGAGTGGAATGCAATGATGCAAAGTGTAAATAAATTAAACCGATTTAAGAAAAAGAACAACGATTTTATCAGAAGGTTTACTGCTGGAGTTAAAATGGTGGATTTAGATGTTACTGGTAGATTATTGATTCCTAAGGATTTGCACTCGTTTGCTGGAATTTCGAAAGAAATTGTATTGGCATCTGCAGTGAATATTATAGAGATTTGGGATAAGGATAAATATGAAAAAGCGATTGATGATGCGACAGGAGATTTCGCAGATTTAGCCGAAGAAGTAATGGGTAATACAGATGAAGATGAAATATCATAATCCAGTTTTATTACACGAAAGTATTGATGGTTTAGATATAAAACCTAACGGAATATATGTAGATGTGACTTTTGGTGGCGGCGGACATTCGCAAGAAATTTTAAATCGATTAGGAAAAGACGGCAAATTATTCGCATTTGATCAGGATGATGATGCGATTAAAAATGCAATCGATGATGAGCGATTTACTTTAATAAATGAGAATTTTAAATATACAAAGCGCTTTTTACGTTTTCACGGAATAAAAAAAGTAGATGGAATATTAGCAGATTTAGGTGTTTCATCACATCAATTTGATGTTGCAGAAAGAGGTTTTTCAACAAGATTCGATGCGGATTTAGATATGCGAATGAATCAAAATGATAAGAAGTCGGCTTTTGAAGTAATTAATTTTTATGAAGAAAAGCAGTTAGCAGATATATTATTTCAGTTTGGAGAGTTGAGAAACTCAAGAGGAATTGCTTCGAAAATAGTGGAAGCAAGAGAAGAAGAAAGGATTAAGACTAGTTTTCAGTTAAAAACAGTTTTAGCAAAATTTTTGCCTAAAGCAAAAGAACATAAAATATTGGCGCAAATATATCAGGCAGTACGAATTGAGGTAAATGAAGAATTAGATGTGTTAAAAGAATTTTTAATGCAAACGATTGATTTGTTAGATGAAGGTGGAAAGTTGAGTGTTATTTCTTATCACTCATTAGAAGATAGATTAGTGAAAAGAATGATTCAAAAAGGAATGTTTGAAGGCGAACCAGAAAAAGATTTTTACGGAAATTTTTCTGTTCCATTTAAAAAAGACGGAAAATTAATCATTCCAAATGCAGAAGAAATAAAGCAAAACAACCGAGCAAGAAGCGCAAAATTAAGAATTGCTTTTAAGATTTAGAAAAAAGAGAACTAAGAAATTCATGAACAACCTAAAGCATAAAAATCCGTGTAAATCTATGAAATCTGTGTCAAAATAAATCAATGTCTATAAAACAAAAAACATACAACATCTTAAAAGGAAAATTTCTTGTAGATGATGATGCTTTAAAAAACTGGGTATTTCTAATATTTTTAACCGTATTAGGTTTGATAATGATTTCAAGTTCACATAGTATAGATAGAAAAGTGCAAAAAATTGCAAAATTAACGATGAAAAGAAAGGAATTAAGATCGCAGTTTGTGGCAGTACGATCCGATTTAATGAAGATGAAAATGGAGTCAAATATCGTAAAAAAATTAGAAGGTAAAGGTCTGTTTGTGTCAACAAAACCACCAACAAAAATAAGAATAGTAAAGAGTAAGGAAAAGTAAAATAATGCCAATCGAAAAAAAGAACATATTAAAAAAATTATATCCAGTGGCAATTGGGTTGTTCTTATTTGCAATGGTAATTATGTATAAAGTTGTTAGTATTCAATCAAATAGTGATTTATTCAAAAACGAAGCGGATACAAGAACAGTAAAGAATGTTGAAATACCTGCAAATCGTGGTAATGTGTATTCTGCCGATGGAAGTTTGTTGGCAACATCGGTTTCTAGATTTGATATAAGAATGGATTTAGTTTCTGTTTCTAAAGAAAATTTCTCTAAAAATGTAAAGGGATTATCAAAGTCGTTAGCTAAAATGTTCGGGAAATCTTCAAGTCATTGGGAAACGTATCTTAGAAAAGCGAAGAAGAATAAAAGTAGGTATTTGTTGATTGCAAAGAATTTAAGTTACACAGAATATATAAAAGTAAAAAGTTTTCCATTATTTGAATTAGGACCATATAAAGGTGGTTTTATAAAAGAGCGCCAAACAGTTCGTGAAAGACCGATTGGTAAAATTGCAGAACGAACTATTGGTTGGGACGAGCATCGTATTGATGCAAATGGTAATAAATATGCCGTAAGAGTTGGTTTGGAAGGTAATTTTAGAAAATACTTAAGAGGAAAAAAAGGATACCAAGTAAAGCAAAAAATAGCAAAAGGACAATGGAAACCAATTTACGATGGTCAAGAAATAGAACCGATTGATGGACAGGACATTATAACAACTATAAATACAAATATTCAAGATATCGCACATCATGCTTTGTTGGGTCAGTTAGAAGAATTTAAAGCAGAGCACGGAACAGTTGTCGTTATGGAAACCAAAACAGGTGAAATCAAAGCGATTTCAAATTTAGGTAGAAATAAGAATGGGAATTATTACGAACGTTTAAATTATGCAGTTGGCGAATCGCATGAACCTGGTTCTACCTTTAAGTTAATGAGTATGATTGTTGCTTTGGAAGATAAAGTTGTAGATACATCTTCGGTAATCGATACAGGTAATGGTAGATGGAAAGTTGGTGGAAGAACAGTTACAGATTCTAAAACTGGTGGTTATGGTAAATTGTCTGTAGCAGGTGTTTTAGAACATTCATCTAATATTGGTATTGCAAAAATAATTCATAAAAATTATAAAAATAATCCACAACAATTTGTAGATGGATTAAATAAAATGGAAGTTGGTTATAAATTAGATATCCCAATTGTTGGTGAAGGCGAACCAATAATACCAACGCCAAAAAATAAAAAAACATGGTATAAAACCACTTTAGCGTGGATGAGTTACGGTTACGGAATACATATTACGCCATTACAAACGCTTACTTTTTATAACGCTATTGCTAATAATGGTAAAATGGTAAAACCAATGTTTGTAAAACAGATCAAACAACAAGATAAGGTTTTAAAAACTTTTGAAACAGAAGTTATTAACGAAAAAATATGTTCTCAAAACACTATAGATAAAGTAAATGTAATGTTACGGAATGCCATTAAACGTGGTACGGCAACTAATATTTATAATAAAAATTATTTGTTAGCAGGTAAAACAGGAACCTGTCAATTAGATTATGGTATTAAAGGGAAAGAAGTACAATATATAGCATCTTTTGCAGGCTTTTTTCCTGCAGACAATCCTAAATATTCTTGTATTGTGGTAATTCATCGACCAGATAAAAAAATCGGATTCTACGGAAATAAAGTTGCAGCGCCAGTTTTTCAGAAAATAGCACAAAAATTATATACAAGTACACCAATTCTTAATGAGTTTAACGATTTAAAATCGGATTATAAAACACTAGAGACAAACTTTGCGAATTACAATACAAATTCTCAAAAGCAATATAAAAATATACCAAACGTAAAAGGAATGGTTGGTATGGATGCAGTTTCTATATTAGAAAACTTAGGTATGAAAGTGAAATTTAAAGGAAGTGGAAAAGTAAAAAACCAATCTATAAAAGCAGGAGAAAAATTAATAATTGGTAAAACGATTGTGTTGGAACTAAGTTAGGATAGCGAAAAGTTATTAGCGAAAAGCGAAGAGAATGCAAAAATAAAAGCGATTTAAAATCGACGAAAGAAAAATTAACTTAAGAAATTTATATAAAACAGTAAGAATAGAGGTATAAAACCGCTAAATAGTTTCTTCCCTTTTGGGAAGACGGAAGATGGGAAAATGAGAAACTTAAAAAACATATTAAAAAATCTAACCATAATTAAAACCTATGGCAAGACAAATATGTCAATTAATAAAATAAATTTTGATTCAAGAAAAGTATCAAGCAATGATGTTTTTGTAGCGCAAAAAGGATTGCAATTCGATGGTCACAACTATATAGAAACAGCAATTGAAAAAGGAGCAACAGTAATTATTTTTGAAGATAAAAATTGTAAAATTAATTCAGATGTTACTTTTATACAAGTAGAAGACACAGATAAAGCATTAGCAATAATTGCTTCTAACTATTACGATAATCCATCGGAAAAATTAGAATTAATAGGTATTACAGGTACAAATGGTAAAACAACCATTGCTACCTTATTATATAATTTATTTAAAAAAGCAGGTTTCAAAGTTGGTTTATTATCCACAGTAATTATCAAAATAGATGAGCAAGAAATTGAAGCAACACATACAACGCCAGATAGTTTAAGTTTAAATAAATACTTAGCTAAGATGGTTGAAAACGGAGTTTCACATTGTTTTATGGAAGTTTCTTCACATGGTATTCATCAGCAAAGAACTACAGGATTGCATTTTCGAGGTGGCGTTTTTACAAACCTAACGCATGATCATTTAGATTATCACAAAACATTTGCAGAATATCGTGATGTGAAGAAAAAATTCTTTGATGAATTACCAAAATCGGCTTTTGCTTTAGTGAATGTAGATGATAAAAACGGAGAAGTAATGCTGCAAAATACCAAAGCAACAAAACTGACTTACGCTTTAAAAACAATGGCAGATTATAAAGCAAGAGTGTTAGAAAATCAACTTTCAGGATTGTTGCTAAGAATTAACAATAAAGAAGTTTGGTCAAAATTAATTGGCAGCTTTAATGCCTATAATTTAACTGCAATATTTGCCGTTGCAACGGAATTAAATTTAGAAGAATTAGAAACATTACGATTGATAAGTGAATTAAATTCCGTTAGCGGAAGATTTCAATATACAGTTTCTAAAAGTGGCATAACCGCAATTGTAGATTATGCACATACGCCAGATGCACTTAAAAATGTATTGGAAACGATAAATGATATTAAAGTAAACGGCAATAAAGTTATAACAGTAGTTGGTTGTGGTGGCGATAGAGATAAAAGTAAAAGGCCAAAAATGGGTCATATTGCTTCGCAATTATCCGATCAAACAATTTTTACATCCGATAATCCAAGAACCGAAGATGCTGATGCAATTATTGAAGATATCGAAAAAGGAGTAAAGAAAGAAAACGAAGGGAAAACATTATCCATAACTAACAGAAGGCAAGCAATTAAAACAGCATGTAAATTAGCAAAGAAAGGCGACATATTATTAATCGCAGGAAAAGGACATGAAGATTATCAAATTATAGGAACAGAAAAAACCGATTTTGATGACTTTAAAATTGTGAGTGAGTTGATGAGGTAATTAGCGAAAAGTGAAATTTACAAAGTAAATAAAATCAGTGAAATCAAAAGAAATGGAAATCCGTGTAATCTGTGAAATCTGTGTCTAAATAATTTTAAAATAAAAACATCCAACAAGTTCTGCGAAAATCAGCGAAATCTGCGGGAAATAAAAACAAAAGAGAAACTTATATGGTCTTAAATGCCTTATATGGTTAAACAAACATAAACAAAAACAAAATGTTATATAATCTATTCGAATATCTAGAGCAACACTACAACCTAACAGGTGCTGGTTTGTTTCGATACATCACGTTTCGTTCGGCTTTGGCATTTGTATTAGCATTGTTTATTTCGACTTATTACGGTAAGCGAATCATTAATAAATTACGCAAAATGCAAATTGGCGAAACCGTTCGTGATTTAGGTTTAGATGGTCAAAAAGAGAAAACAGGAACGCCAACTATGGGCGGAATTATTATCATAATTGGTACATTAATTCCGGTTTTACTATTGACGCAATTAGATAATGTATATATTATTTTACTAATAATCACCACATTATGGATGGGGACAATTGGTTTTATAGATGATTATTTAAAAATCCACAAAAAAAACAAAGATGGTCTAAAAGGTAGATTTAAAATTGTTGGTCAGGTTGGTTTAGGTTTGGTAGTTGGTTTGGTTTTATATTTTAATCCTAATGTAACTATTAAAGAAGAGAAAGTTAGTAATCAAATTGAAATCACACAAAATACAAATCCAGCACAGCATTTTGGTGAAGCAAAAAAATCGACTAAAACAACCATTCCGTTTTTTAAAAATAATGAATTTGATTATGCAAGTTTAGTTTCGTGGATTGGTGATGATTACCGAAAATACGCATGGCTTCCGTTTGTGTTGATAGTAATATTTATTATAACAGCAGTTTCTAACGGCGCAAATCTAACCGATGGAATTGATGGTTTAGCAGCAGGAACATCTATGATAATTGTGGCAACATTAGCAGTTTTTGCATGGGTTTCAGGAAATTTAGTTTTTGCCAATTACTTAAATGTAATGTTCATACCAAATTCAGGTGAAATGACCATTTTTATTTCGGCCTTTATTGGTGGTTTGATAGGTTTTTTGTGGTACAATACATTTCCTGCGCAAGTATTTATGGGTGATACAGGAAGTTTAACTATTGGCGGAATTATCGCAGTAATAGCAATTGCAGTAAGAAAAGAAATGTTGATTCCTATTTTGGCAGGTATCTTTTTAATAGAAGTAACTTCGGTAATGTTACAGGTAAGTTATTTTAAATACACTAGAAAAAAATATGGTGAAGGAAAACGCATTTTTTTAATGTCGCCATTACATCATCATTATCAGAAAAAAGGAATTCACGAAAGTAAGATAGTCGTAAGATTTTGGATTATAGGGATTATGTTGGCAGTGCTAACGATTGTGACTTTAAAAGTAAGGTAAAAGTGTCCCACAGATTTCGCTGATTTTCGCTGATCTAGATGGAAAAATAAAATCATCCCAGAAACTCTGCTAAAATTTGCGGAATTGCTAGGAAAACAAGAGTCACTAAATAGTTTCTTCCCTTTGGGAAGACGGA
>JAMONN010000081.1 GCA_027065775.1 Flavobacteriaceae bacterium
TAGTAGTAAAGAAATTGTTGTCATTCTTTTAACAGCAGTATTTATGCTATTAATTATGGCGCTCGCTTTAATTTTCTTTTTTCGTTACGCAAGAAAAAAAATCATCCAAAAAGAAGTTGAAAAAGCCAGTTTAAAATTAGAAAATCAACAAAAAATATTACAAGCAACTATCGAAACACAAGAAGTAGAACGCAACAGAATTGCACAAGATTTACACGATGCTATTAGTGCAAAACTAAATGTAGTAAGTTTACATATTAACATGCTATTGGATGAATCATTAACTATAGAAGAACAAAAAGAAGCACTAAGTAAAGTGTTAGGTATTACCACAAATGTATTAGATAATTCTAGACAAATTGCTCATAATTTATTACCGCCTATTTTAAATAACTTTGGTTTGGTTGCTGCACTTGAAGAATTATTAAGTGATTTTAGTAGCACAAAAAAGATCCAAATAGTAAACACTATAGACTATGCCGAAAGTTTAAAAAAGAATGAAGAATTGCATTTGTTCAGAATTATTCAAGAATTTTTAAACAACGCATTAAAACATGGTCAAGCAACAAAAATTAATTTAAGCTTAACAGATACGCCAACTTCACTAAGTATTAGTTTTAAAGATAATGGTAAAGGATTTAATATCAAAAAAGCCTTTAAAAATAATGGCTTAGGACTTCAGAATATTAAAAGTAGAATTGCAATATTAAAAGGTGAATTAAAAATTGAAAGTAAAAAAGATAAAGGATCTAATTTTATTATTAACATTAAACGCAATTAATATGAATTCAATTATTAAAATAGCCATTGCAGATGATGAAGAATTGTTTAGACAAGGTATTTCGTTTATTTTAGGAAAAGAATATAATTTTGAAATTATTTTTCAAGCAGAAAACGGGCAAGATTTAATTAATCAATTATTAGAAAACGATGAATTGCCAGATGTTATTTTAATGGATTTAAAAATGCCATTATTAAATGGAGTCGAAACAACTAAAAAAGTCAAAAAAGATTTTCCAAACATTAAAATTATTGCTGTTACTAGTTATTATAGCAAACCATTTATAAGTAATATGATTGCAATTGGTGCAGTTGCATATTTAGCAAAAAATTCCACACCAAAAAAAGTAATTAAAACGATTAATGATGTTTTTGAAAAAGGGTTTTCATACGATGAAAATGTCATGCAAATTATTCATGAAAATGTAATAAATCCTTCTAATAAATCTAAACGAAGTCTATTTGATAAAGATTATCTTACCAAAAGAGAAATCGAAATTCTAAAACTTATTTGTCAGCAATTAACCACAAGTGAGATAGGAGAGAAGTTGTTTATTAGTCCAAGAACTGTAGATGGTCATCGTAATAATTTACTCATTAAGACGGATACAAAAAATACCGCTGGATTAGTAGTATTTGCCTTTCAACAAAAAATTATTAAGTTAGAAGAAATGGGGTTTTAATAATTGTTGTTTAAAACATTTTGCAAATCTCAATAATTACGATTTCCAAAAATAGCAGAACCAACACGAATCATATTAGAACCATTTTTAATGGCAATTTTATAGTCACCACTCATTCCCATAGAAAGAATTTTTAATTCAATATTTTTAGTGTTGAAATCGTTTTTTGAAGTTTCAAAAAATGTTTTTAGTGAATTAAATTCCTTGGAAACTTGTGTTTTATCTTCAGTAAAACTTGCCATGCCCATAAAACCAGAAATAGTAATATTCTCTAAAGTTTTGAGTTCTTCGTTGTTTAAAATGGAATTAATTTCTTGGTTTGTTAAGCCAAATTTTGTTTCTTCAGTTGCAATTTTCACTTGTAAAAGACAATGGATAATTCTATCGTGTTTTTTTGCTTGCTTATTAATCTCTTTAAGTGTTTTAAAACTATCTACACCATGAATTAAATCTACAAAATGCGCCATATATTTAATTTTGTTGCGCTGTAAATGCCCAATCATATGCCATTTTATGTCTTTAGGTAGTTCCTCGTATTTACCAACCATTTCTTGTACTTTGTTCTCGCCAAAAATGCGTTGTCCAGCATTATATGCTTCCTGAACTGCAGAAATAGGTTTTGTTTTTGAAACCGCAACAAGTGTTACTTCTTTATTAAGTGCGTTTTTTAATTCTTGTAAGTTATTTTTTATAGACATTTATTGAAATATAAATTGTTCTTTTATTTTGTCAAAAGTAACATATTCTGAACGCACCATTTTATTTAAACTCCCTTTTTTTATATGATTTTTAGTTGTGTCGCACAAAAATTCGGTATTTGTTATTAACCAAAGATCGTTGCAAGTATGTAAAGCAAGTTGTAATTCATGCGTAGAAACGACAATTAATTTTTGTTCTTTTTCTACCAAATCTTTAAGTAATTTAAATATTTCAATTTTATTATTGATATCTAAATGCGCAGTTGGTTCATCTAATAAAATAATTTTAGTGTCTTGTGCTAATGCACGAGCAATCATCATTTTTTGATATTGTCCGTCGCTTAGTTCATCAATTTTTTTAGTTTTTAGATCTTTTATTTTACAAAGTTCTATAGCGTTATCAATTTTTGATTTGTCATCATTAGTTAGCGCGCCAAGCCAATTGGTGTACGTTTGTCTTCCTAAGGCAATTAATTCATAAACCGTTAAATTACTTGCTGGAATTTTTTCCGTTAAAACGATACTTATATTTTTGGATAGCTCTGCAACGGTATAATTCTCTATTTTTTTGGAATGAATAGATATGTTGCCATCTAATTTTGGTTGTACTTTAGATAATGTTCTTAGTAAAGTAGATTTTCCGATACCATTTTCGCCAATCAAAGCAATTAATTTTGCGGTACTAACTTTAATGTTAATATTTTGAGCAATAACGGCTTGCTTTTTTCTAATTTTATAACCTATTTTGAGATTTGTAGTTTCTATAATTGATTCCATTTTAATGCTAATTTTTATAATTACTAACTAAAAACCCGATGACAATTGCAATACCAAAACTCAACATGGTGCCGATAAGAACATATTCGGTTTTGTTAAAACCATTTTCATTTTTGGTATTATATCGTAAAATGGATTTTGCTGCAATTAAAAAACCAACAGCAGTAAATTGCCCAACAAATATTAAAACTAAAATCAACCAACGTTCTAAAATACCGATTAATCGGCCTGCTTTTAGTAACTCATCATCTTTTTGAGTATCGATTTTAATTTCCCAAACTTTAAAAATTTCTTTAATAAATATATTGGAAGTTTTGGCAGTTAGTAAAAAAGCAGTAAACAGTAAAAGGTACTTTGTATTAATGATAAAATCGATATAACTATGTATTTCAAAAATACGATTGTGTAGTAAAACGATGAAAAACAGAATAACTAAATGTGCAATTTGATCTATATAAAAAGAATATTTTCCTAAGTATTTATAACTGTTTAATTTTGGTTTAAAACCATCAATTAACCAATGTGTAATTGCGATTAATAGCGAAGCAAAAATAAATTTTAATTGAAAAGATAATAACCAAGAGGTCAAAAACATAATTAAAATATGCCATTTTAGAAATTTACTTTTGAAACCGTTTTTGTTTTTGTCGGTTGCTTTTTTATCATTCTGAAACGTATAATCGGTTAAAATATGCGCAATAAATTGAAAAATTAATAATTGAATAAGAGTCATTTTTAATTATCTTTAATGGTTTTATTGAAATAATCAACAGTAGTTTCTATGGCATTCCAACCAACACTTAACGAATGCTGATTAACAACAGGTTGTGATATTTTCATGATTTTAGCGATTTCTTTTTCGCTTAAACCTAATAATTTATGATAAACAACTTCGCATTGTTTTGAAGTCGCTTTATTTAATATATAATCTAATAACTCAATAATAGGAGTGAATCTAAAATTCAAATCTTCATTATTAGAAACAAAAAACAAGGTGTTTTTTATTACAATTCGTTCTTTGTTATGTGTGCTTTCGTCGTTGATTTTTCTACCTGAAAGATAGATTGCTTCGCCATCTATAATTCCTTCAGTTTTACTGTAACGCTTTAATTCGCCGTAACCAATTGCGAGTCTAATACCATAGTTTTTAAAATATTTAAGACGTTTATTATCCGTTTCATTTTCTAAACTAACCGATTTAATAAAACATTTAATAAGTATAGTAACTTTTAAAACTTGTTCAGGTTTATTTATTACGCATTCTAAATAATCGCCTTTTACAACTCTACAAAAAGAATCATACTCTTTGTGCAAGGTTTTAATTAGGGATTTTATTTCTTTTTCAAGGATTTTCTTATTTGCATTTGATAAACTTGTAAAAGCAACAAGATCTCCAGAAATAGTTGATTTCTTCATTATTTTAATAAATATACTGCAAATATACAAAAAATAAAGTGTCTAGAACCTTTAAATGCTATTTAAAGTGTTTTAAACCTTTAAATGCCATTTAAAGTATTTTAAACCTTTAAATGTTGAAGTTGAAGTTGAAGTTAAAGTTGAAAATTAGAAAATTAAAGTGATTTTTTTTGAAAAATAATATATTAAATGTTTGTAAGGTGTTTTGAAAAAAATAATTTTACCCAAAACCCAAAACCCAAAACCCAAAACCCAAAACCCAAAACCCAAAACCCAAAACCCAAAACCCAAAACTTAATACGTTTTCCGTTTACCAACCAATAACCAAATAACAATCGGCGCACCAAAAAGAGATGTTATTGCGTTAATAGGTAAAGTATATTCGCTATTAGGTAACTGAGCAATTGTGTCGCTTATTAGCATAACTATTGCGCCAATAATAAATGAAGCAGGTAATAATATTTTGTGATTTGATGTATTAAAAATCATTTTTGCTAAATGTGGTACAGCTAAACCGATAAATGCGATTGGTCCAGAAAATGCCGTAATAACACCAGTTAAAATGGCAGTTGTTATTAATGTAATATTTTTTGTGCGTTTTAGATTTACACCTAAACTTTTGGCATAATTCTCTCCTAAAAGCAAAGTGTTTAGTGGTTTAATTATAGTGATTACTAATAGTATTCCGATAAGGTAAATCACAAAGAATAGCAATAATTCATTCCAACTTAAATTACCTAAACTACCAAAACTCCAAAACATAAATTGTTGTAATTCTTGCGCAGAACTAAAATAAGCGAGAACACTTATTATGGCAGTTGTTAAACTACCAAACATTAAACCAATAATTAAAATGGACATGGTATTTCTAACTTTTTGAGCAACGAGCATCACTGCTAACATCACCAAAAATGCACCTAAACTTGCTGCAATTGCTAAACCAAAATTTGAAAACGCCAATGCGGAAAAACTAGCACCAAAAAGGGATGCGCCAAGAATTAATAATGCAACACCTAAACTTGCACCAGAACTTATACCAAGTACAAAAGGTCCTGCTAAAGGATTTCTAAAAAGTGTTTGCATAAGCAAACCACTAATCGATAAACCTGAACCAACCAAAATTGCAGTTAACGTTTTGGGTAAACGATAATCTTGAATAATATAAACCCAATTTTCTTTGATAGATGTATCGCCAAAAAAACTTAGAATAACATCTTTAAACGGAATATTCACCGAACCAAAACTAATATTCAATAACATAAAAAACAATAATAAAATTGTTAGAATTGTAAATTGGAATTTTGTTGATTTTAAGTTCATAAAAAATAATTTAATCAATAACATCTAAATAAAAAGGAATATAACCATCTAACAATTCAGGATGTGCAACTTTTATAATGTCTTTTAAAACAATATGCGGTTGTATTGGTGCGAGTTCGTAATATAAAACGCCACCAGTTTTACCTTTTCTTTTAGTGAAATTATAAACTTTTTTATTTCTGAAAGCATTAAATTTAGCATAATGTTGGTTTGCTTCTTCCAATTGTTTTAAACTATCAAAATAACCAGGTCCAATCCAAATTGTTGCATCACTTGCTTTTTCAAAAACAGACTCAAAACTAAGACTCAAACTTCCGTTGCCTTTGGTGTTTTGCCAAGGATAATTAATGTTTGCATCGCGTAAAAATTGTGCTACGTAACTTTCGCCTGCTGGTAAATTCCATTTGTCTTTATGCATTACACCAGATAAAACTTTTGGTTTTGATTTACTATTTTTTGCTAAGTCTTTTACTTTATTATATTCTTTTTCAATGTTGTTGAATATTTTGTTTGCTTGTTCTTCTTTTCCGTAAAGAACACCAAAAAATTTGATCCATTCTGCTCTTCCTAAAGGTGTTTTTTCTAACCAATCGCCATTTAATATTACAGGAATTCCGAATTTCTCAATAGTTGCAAACATTTTATTATTACTACTTAATGAAAAACCAATAACAGCATCGGGTTTTAAATCGATTAGTATTTCGGTATTCATACTTTGTTCTTTGCCTAATTCGGTTATTTTTCCGTTATCAATTAATGCTCTTGTTTTTGGTGAAGAAATATATTTTGCATGCGGAAAACCAACTAAAGAAGTTTCTTCATTTAGTAATTCTAACATTGGTATGTGCGTTGTTGAGGTAGTTACTATTCTTTTTATTGGCATTTTAACGATTGTCATTCCTGCGAAGGCAGGAATCTCGCTTACCTTATTATAATGTTTTTCGTTAACCAAAACATATTCAATATTTTTTTTAGCATCAGGAAAAGGTAATTTTATAATCAACACAGTATATTCCTTTGTTTTTTTTATGTCAAAACCAGTTGCGTGCTTTATCGTTTTTTTGACTTTGATTGAATTGTTAGTTAATTTTTCTTTTTCCTTTTTACAAGAAAATAAACTTAAAATTAGTAATAGGTAAATGTAGTTTTTCATATTGTTTGTTTTTAACCGCAAGGTTCGCTAAGTTTTCGCAAAGGTCGCTAAGTTTTTTAATCCGTGTAAATCTGTGAAATCAGTGTATCATCCGTGTTCCTATAGAAACTCAACCCGAACCAAACCATCATCATCAATTTCTAATAATTTTACGGTATGAATTGTATTAACCAAATCTGGATTCCAAGGTGTTTTTATTTTAACGTAGTTTTGTGTAAATCCGTTAATGTAACCTTCTTTATTTTCGCTTTCAAAAAGCACTTCTAAAGTATTGCCAATTTGTGTTTCGTAAAATGCTCTTCTTTTTTTAACGGATAAACCACGCAACATTTTAGAGCGTTTTTTACGTATGTTAATTGGTACAATTCCTTCCATTTCTACGGCTTCGGTATTTGGTCTTTCGGAATACGTAAAAACGTGTAAATAACTAATATCTAATTCACTTAAATAATTGTAAGTTTTAATAAATTTTTCATCTGTTTCACCAGGGAAACCAATAATTACATCTACACCAATACAAGCGTTTGGCATAACTTCTTTTATTTTAGACACACGTTCTGTATAGGTTTTACGTAAATACCTACGTTTCATTTTTTTTAATAAATCATCCGAACCACTTTGTAACGGAATATGAAAATGTGGCACAAAACTTTCCGATTTTGAAACAAATTCAATCGTTTCGTTTTTCAAAAGGTTTGGTTCTATAGATGAAATTCGTATGCGGTTAATTCCTTCGACTTGATCGAGATTTTTAATAAGTTCTAAAAAAGTATGTTCGTGTTTTTTATTACCGAATTCACCTTTACCATAATCGCCAATATTTACACCAGTAAGTACAATTTCTTTGATGTTTTTATCGGATATTTCTTTAGCGTTTTTAAGCACATTTTCTAAAGTATCGCTTCGTGAAATACCTCTTGCTAACGGAATTGTACAATACGTACATTTGTAATCGCAACCATCTTGTACTTTTAGAAATGCACGAGTTCTATCGCCAAACGAAAAAGAACTTTCGTAATTATTTGCTTCCGAAATATCGCAAGAATGCACTTTGCCAATATCATTTTTTGTTAAGTCATTAATATATGAAGTAACTTTAAATTTTTCGGTTGCACCAAGTACTAAGTCAACACCATTAACGTTAGCAAGTGCTTCAGGTTTTAGTTGTGCATAACAACCAATACCAATTATAAAAGCATCTTCATTTTGTTTTAAAGCATTTTTGACAATAGTTTTAAAGCGTTTGTCTGCGTTTTCGGTAACTGAACAAGTATTTATTACATAAATATCTGCTTTATTTGTATAAGCTACGCGTTCAAAATTCTCTTTTTCAAAAGATCTCGCAATGGTTGAAGTTTCCGAAAAATTAAGTTTGCAACCTAAAGTGTAAAATGCAACTTTTTTATTTGAATTCATTAATGTACTTTTATGGCGACAAAGTTAATGGAAAATTGTGTATTTGTTTAATTGTTTATTCGTGTATTTGTTTAAAACCTTTTTATTATGATTTTTGAAACTGAAAGACTATTAATTAGAAAATTAAAAACCACCGACATTGAACCTTTTCATGAAATGCAAGGTAATATAAATGTTATGAGATATACAGATTCGCCAGCGAAAACATATGATGAAGATGTGATTGATTTAAAACGAGTAATCAATTTTTATGGTAAACCAAATAACGAGTTTTGGGTTTGGGCAGTGATTTTAAAACAGGATAATACTTTTTTAGGCACCATTGCTTTAATTGATAAAGAAGAAATTGGTTATCGGTTTTTAGAAAAATATTGGAACAATGGTTACGCTTACGAAGCAATGCTAGGTTTGTTAGATTATTGTAGAGAATTAGGATTAAGTCACGTAATTGCTGAAGTAATCCTAAAAAATAAAGCATCGGAACATATTATTAAAAAAGCAGGTTTTAAAGTTGTAAAGGAATATATTTGCAAAGACTTAAATCTACCAGAAAGATTATATAAATTAGAATTATGACAAAACACGTACAAAAAGAACCTTATTTTGCAGTAATATTTACTTCTAAATCATCAGATAATACAAAAGGTTATGAAGAAATGGCAAAAAAAATGGATGAGTTAGTAAAATCTCAAGAAGGTTTTATTGGTTTAGAAAGCGTGAAAGAAGGTCAAGAAGGTATTACGGTTTCGTATTGGAAAAGTATGGAGGCAATAAAAAATTGGAGTATGAATGAGCGTCATGCAGCAGCAAAAAAAGGTGGCAAAGAAACTTGGTATGATAGTTTTAATGTACGTATTTGTGAAGTTGTTAGAGAATATGCTTTTGAGAAGTAAAGACGTTTTGTGTAAAGACGTTTTGCCAAAACGTCTTTACACAATCTCGATATAAAAATATAATGATCTAATTTAATGGATAAAAGGTTTAAATATAAATATAGAATTGAATCTTCAAGATTAAAAAATTATGATTATTCAAAAGAAGGCTTTTATTTCATTACAATTCTTACAAAAAACAGAGAACATTTTTTTGGAGAAATAATTAATAATAAAATGGTTTTATCAGATTTAGGAAAAATTGCTGTTGAAGAATGGTTAATTTCAGAAAAATTAAGAAAAAACATTTATTTAGATCAATGGATTGTAATGCCAAACCATATTCATGGCATTGTAATTATAGATTATTCAGATAGAGAAAATAAACATCAATTTAAAAAAAGTGATTTTTCTAAAACTCCAAATAAATCGTATACTGAAAAAAGATTAAAAATCTATAATGGAGAGAATCCTGATTTGTCAAAAATTTCACCTATTCCGAATTCTATTTCGACTATGATTAGGTTTTTTAAGCGTCAAGTTAAAATGCGTTCAAAAGAAAATAATTTTTTATTTGATTGGCAAGAACGGTTTGATGATAGAATTATTAGAGATGAAAAATCATTATTTGCCATTAGAACATATATAAAAAATAATGTAATAAACTGGAAGAATGAAGAAGATAAATTTTAGTAAAGACGTTTTGCCAAAACGTCTTTGCAGAGAAGATGGTTTTAGTAAAGACGTTTTGCCAAAACGTCTTTACAGAGAAGATAGTTTTAGTAAAGACGTTTTGTTAAAACGTCTTTACAGAGAAGATAGTTTTAGCAAAGATATTTTGTCAAAACGTCTTTACAGAGAAGATAGTTTTAGTAAAGATGTTTTGGCAAAACGTCTTTACATAATAACTTTGTTTTTATTAACATTAATTTCCTGTACAAAACAAGAAAAATCTTACAAAAACAATCAAGTTTTTAGATACAACGAACACTCCAACATAACTTCATTAGATCCAGTATTTGCAAAAAATCAAGCAAATATTTGGCCTTGTAATCAGTTGTTTAATGGTTTGGTTCAATTAGACGATGAATTAAAAGTACAACCTGATATTGCAAAATCTTGGCAATTTTCCGAAGACGGAAAAACAATAGATTTTACCTTAAGAAAAGATGTATATTTTCATAAACACAAACTATTTGGCAAAGACAGCACAAGAATAGTAAAAGCAAAAGATTTTGAATATTCTTTTAACCGATTGATTTCTAAAGAAGTTGCTGCGCCAGGAAAATGGGTTTTAAATAACGTTGAAGAATTTAAAGCAGTAAACGATTCCGTTTTTAGAATACAATTAAAAGAAGCATTTCCACCATTTTTAGGTTTGCTGGCAATGAAATATTGTTCGGTTTTACCAAGTGAAATTGTAGAATTTTATGGTAATGATTTTAGATCAAACCCAATCGGTACAGGACCATTTTATTTTAAACTTTGGGTAGAAAATACGAAGTTAGTATTACGAAAAAATAATTTTTATCACGAAAAAGAAAACGGAAAGCAATTACCATATTTAGAGGCGATTGCAATTACATTTTTGCCAGACAAACAGAGTGAGTTTTTACAATTAGTACAAGGTAATTTAGATATGTTAAGTGGTATTGACGCTTCATTTAAAGATGATATTCTAACTAGAAATGGTGAATTAAATCCTAAATATAATGGTGAAATTAATATGCTGACTAAACCTTATTTAAATACCGAATATTTAGGTTTTTATATGGAAAACACTAAATATCCAACAGCAAATATTAATTTAAGAAAAGCAATTAATTACGGATTCGACAAACAAAAAATGATAAAATTTTTAAGAAACGGAATCGGAATACCAGCAATTAATGGTTTTATACCTAAAGGATTGCCAAGTTTTTTTAACTTAAAAGGCTATGATTATCAACCAAAATTAGCAAAAGAATATATTCTAAAATATGTTGAAGAAACTGGTAATGAAAATCCGATTGTTACAATAACAACCAATGCGCAATATTTAGATTTATGTGAATTTATACAACAAGAAATGAGTAATTTAGGCATAACAATTAAGATAGATGTTGTGCCAGGAACAGTTTTAAAAGATTTAAAGAAAAAAGGAGAAGCACCAATTTTTAGAGCAAGTTGGATTGCCGATTATCCAGATGCTGAAAATTATTTAATGCTATATTACAGTAAAAATCACACGCCAAATGGTTCTAATTATACACATTTTAAAGATGATTTGTTTGATGTATTATATGAGCAATCTATAGCAACAGTTAATTTAAAAGAAAGGCAGAAATTATACAGAAAAATGGATTCCATTATTATAGATAAAGCGCCAATTATACCTTTGTATTATGATGAAGTTACTGTTTTTACACAAATAAGTATTAAAAACTTTAAAGTGAATGCTATAAATTCTTTAAATTTAAAACGTGTTAAAAAAAAGGAATAACTTATATTTGTAAAAAACTACCATTTTGAAAGAGAAAGAGAAACCCCCTTTATTTAAAAATAAAAAACTTAAAATGTTTTTAATATTTTTAAGTCTATCTATTTTGTTTTGGTTTTTATCTAAATTATCAAAAGAATATACAAATTTAGTAGTATTTAAAACAAAATATACAAACATAGCAACCAATAAACAATTGCAAAATGTTCCTTTAGAAGAAGTTCGTTTAATGCTAAAAACTAATGGGTTTAATCTTATTTCTTATAAATTAAATAAACCTAGATTAAAAATTGATTTAACGAATATTCAGAAATTAAAAAAGAAAAATTATTACTGTATTTTAAATAAACAATTGTCAAATTTACAAGGACAATTAAATGCAGAAACAACAATTATTGCCGTAGATACAGATACCATATTTTTTGATTTCGGAATATTAAAAGAAAAAAAAGTAAAGATAATTCCGAATTTAAATCTGAATTTTAAAAGTGGTTATTATTTAACCGACATTATTAATCTAGAACCAAATACAATTACTATTTCAGGACCTGAAAAACTAATCGATTCTATTACGCAA
>JAMONN010000082.1 GCA_027065775.1 Flavobacteriaceae bacterium
TTTCACGCATGTTAGTAATAAGTTTCTCCAAATCAGGATAATCTTTATCAATATCGATGCATTTTTTTCTTAAAACTTTGTCGCCAAAAGCGATTATTGGTAATATCATTTTAGTCTATAGTCTTTGTCTATAGTCTTTTGTTTAAAGTCTAACGACTAATAACTAAAGACCACTTAAATATGTTTGTAATATAATTGTTGCACTAATTTCATCAACCAATGCTTTGTTTTGTCTTTTCTTTTTAGATAGACCACTAGCTATCATTGTTTGAAATGCCATTTTTGAAGTAAATCGTTCGTCTACTCTTTTAATAGGTATTTGTGGTATTTCTATTTTTAACTTTTCCATAAACGGAATAATTAATTCTTCACTTTGTGATGGTGTGTTGTCCATTTGTTTAGGTTCACCAATCAAAAAGAGTTCCACATCTTCATTTTTAATATAATCTTTTAAAAACTTAATTAGTTCATGCGTTTTTACGGTTGTTAAACCCGAAGCAATAATTTGCAATGTGTCTGTAATTGCTATGCCAGTTCTTTTTTTGCCGTAATCTATTGCAAGTATTCTTGCCATTCACTTTTTATTAAATTTTCGCAAAATTACTATAATTATATATTACTTTTGCTTTTTAAAGTTTTTTTATGGATAAATTAAGAGAAAGTATAGAATTAGCGTGGAATAATAAAGCGCTTTTAAAAGAAGAAAACACCCAAAAAGCAATTAGAAAAGTAATTTCATTATTAGATGAAGGGATTTTAAGAGTTGCAGAACCAATTAAAAATGATTGGCAAATAAACGAATGGGTTAAAAAAGCGGTTGTCATGTATTTTCCTATTCAGAAAATGGAAACTTTAGAGGCAGGAATTTTTGAATACCACGATAAAATTCCGTTAAAACGTAATTATAAAGAAAAAGGAATACGTGTTGTGCCACATGCAGTTGCAAGATATGGCGCATACATTTCTAAAGGCACTATTTTAATGCCTAGTTATGTGAATATTGGTGCTTATGTAGATGAAGGAACAATGGTTGACACTTGGGCAACAGTTGGTTCTTGTGCGCAAATTGGTAAAAATGTACATATAAGTGGTGGCGTAGGTATTGGTGGTGTTTTAGAACCACTACAAGCATCGCCAGTAATTATAGAAGATGATTGTTTTATAGGTTCAAGATGTATTGTTGTGGAAGGCGTTCATGTAAAAAAAGAAGCAGTTTTAGGTGCAAATGTGGTATTAACAATGAGTACGAAAATTATTGATGTAACAGGTGATAAACCTGTGATTACTAAAGGTGTAATTCCTGAAAGATCTGTTGTGATTCCAGGTAGTTATACTAAAGAATTTAAAGCAGGTAGTTTTAATGTACCTTGCGCATTAATTATTGGTAAACGAAAAGAAAGTACTAATAAAAAGACTTCTTTAAATGATGCGCTTCGTGAAAATGATGTTGCTGTTTAAAGTAATTTAAAGGATTGATAATTATGGAAAAACCTAAATTTAAATTTTTAATATATGTTGGGCAAGTTTTCGGATTTCCAATTGCGCGTCCGTTACAAGCAGAAATAAAAAAAAGAGGTTTTGAGGTTGCTTGGTTTAATGAAATCCCTTCTAATAATCAATATATTAAGAAAGGAGAGAGATTTTTAAAAACTGTAGAATCTGTTATGGAATATTGCCCAGATGTTGTTTTAGTAGCAACAGATTTGGTTCCAAGTTTTTTTCCAGGAATTAAAGTACAAATATTTCATGGTTTCCCTGCAAATAAAAGAAAAGGTACAGACCAATTTATTATTAGAGGTTTTTATGATTTGTATTGCACTCAAGGACCTACATCTACATTAGTCTTTAAAGAAAAAAGTTGTAAACTGAAACATTTTGAAGTAGTAGAAACAGGTTGGTCTAAAATGGATCCACTTTTCCCGTTAATAAAAAGAGTTCCGAATAAAAAACCTGTTATTTTGGTATCTTCGACCTTTACAAAAAAGTATAGTTTGGCGTTTAATCCTGAAGTTGTTCGAGAATTAAAAAATTTGTCTAAAATTGGAAAATGGCATTTTGATGTTGTATTGCACCCTTTAATTAGTAAGGAAGTTAAGGAAGAATTTAAAGCAATGCAAAATGAAAATTTTGTTTATCATGATACTACTGATTTAATTCCATTATTTAAAAAATCAGATGTTATGCTTTGCGACACTTCTTCTGCTTTAATTGAATATCAATTACAAAATAAACCAGTAGTTACTTTTAGAAATAATATGCCCTTACCAAGTTATTATAATATAACCGACGTTTCTGAAATTGAACAAGCAATTACGACTACTTTAACAAGACCAGGAAATTTAATGAAAGAAATTGAAAAATATACAAATGAATCTCACCCTTACTTTGATGGTAAATCAAGTGAAAGAGTAATAGATGCGTGTGTAGATTTTTTAGAGAATAAAAAAGTAAAGAGAAAACCATTAAACCTGATTAGAAAGTATAAAATGAGAAAAAAGTTAAATTACTTTAAATTTTTTAATAAAAAATGTATGAAATAACTTAGAGATTTATTTAAAAAACAAACAATTTAAAAGAATGATTAACTAATGAAAATACTTGTAATACAGCAAAAAATGATTGGTGACGTTTTGGTAAGTACGGTGATTTGTAAAAATTTACGTAATGCTTATCCAAATGCTCAGATTGATTATATGGTGTACAAAAGCACAATGCCAGTCTTACAAGGTCATAAAGAGATTGATAATATTATTGTTTTTGAAGAAAAACATCGTAAGAATAAATTACAACTTTTTAAATTGATTCATTCAATTAGAAAAACAAAGTATGACATTATTATTGACTCATATTCTAAACTAGAAAGTTTTCTAACCGTTTTTTTATCAGGAGCAAAACAAAAAATATCCTACAAAAAAAAGGCGCGAAATTTTTTATATACAGATAATGTACCAATGTTACAAACCGCAAAAACAAATATTGGTTTAACTTTAGAAAGAAGATTATCTTTATTAAGACCATTAAATCTAACTATAGATTTTGATGTAACCCCTAAATTATTTGTAACTGAAACTGAAAAAGAATTAGCGACACAAATATTCAGAGATAATAAATTAGATTTGTCTAGGCCAACTATAATGTTATCGATTATTGGTAGTTCTGAAAATAAAACATATCCGTTAGAATATATGGCAAAAATAATTGACTTTATTGCTGCTAATTTTAACGCAAATTTATTATTTAATTATATTCCAAATCAAATAGATCAAGCACAACAAGTGTATGATAATTGTGAAAAGGAAACGCAAAAAAATATATTCTTTAATGTTTTAGGTAAGAGTTTACGAGAATTTATTGCTATAATGAACGCTTGCGATTTTATAATTGGTAATGATAGTGGTTCTATTAATATGGCGAAAGCACTTGGCAAACCGTCGTTTATTATTTTTTCGCCATGGATTCATAAAAAAATGTGGGCAACTTTTGAAGATGGAACTTCACATGATTCTGTACATTTAAAAGATTTTAAACCAGAATTATTTCAAAATAAAACGGATAAAAAATTAAAACAGGACTCTTTAAAATTGTATCCTTTTTTAAAACCAGAATTTATTTATAATAAATTAGGTTTGTTTTTAGAAAACAGAAAATCTTCAAAAATCATACCTACGGATTTTAATACTTTGTATAATAAAAGTAGAAAAGACTTGTTATCCGCTTTAATAATTAGTTTTAATGAAGAAGATAATATCGAAAATGTAATAAATAATTTAGATTTTGCCGATGAAATTATTATTGTAGATTCTTTTAGTACCGATAAAACAGTTGAGATAATTAAGAAGTTTGAACATGTAAAATTAATTCAAAATAAATTTGAAAACTTCTCAAAACAACGAAATTTTGCATTGCAACAAGCAAATCATGAATGGATTTTATTTATTGATGCCGATGAAGAAATTACACCAAAATTAAAAAATGAAATTACGCAAGTCTTAGAAGATAGTAATGGTAATATTGCTTATGAAATGTATCGTAATTTTTATTTTAACAATAAGTTGTTGAAATATAGCGGTTGGCAAACAGATAAAGTGTTTCGGTTTTATAAAAAATCAAATGTATTATATGAACCAACTAAATACGTTCATGAGACATTAAATGTAAAAGGGAAAACCAGCATATTTAAAAATAGATTAAATCATTTTTCTTTTATTAGTTTTGAGGATTATAAGAGTAAAATGGATCAATATGCTAAATTAAGAGCTGTTGAATTATTTGAACATAAATTAAAACCTAATTTTTACCATTTTTATATAAAACCATTGTATCGTTTTTTTAACCATTATATTTTAAGGTTTGGTTTTTTAGACGGTAAAAATGGAATAACTATATGTAGACTAAGCGCTTATGGCGTTAGACAACGATATGTGGAATTAAAAAAATTATACGCTAAAGAGTAATTATTTTCTCCCTAAATACTTTTGTTTCAGTCGTTTTTTTCGAAAATATTTTTCTTGAAATTTTGCGGTCAGATTCCACATTGTATTATAAATTTTAGTGTAGTCTTCGTTTATAAGTTTTGCATATTCGTCACTCATAATAGCAACCATTTCTTTTTTTGGAGTAAGTCTAGAAAAGTTTACCATTCGTTCATCGAAAGAAAGCGTTTTAAAATGCATCCTATTTAAATCTACTAAGTAGAAGTCATAATCTTCGCCATTTTTTTTAATTAATGTATTACCAGGCGAATGATCTAAAAAGCAAATATTATTTTCATGTAGTTTGTAGGTAAACTGTGTAAATTGCCTTAAAATGGTTTCGTGATTTGGGTAATTTGGATTTTCGACTAATTCTCTATATGTTAAATCACAATCTAGATGTTCGCTAATGTAATAACTTTCTTTTAAAAAAAGCAATGATTTTTTTTTGAAATATGCTATTGGTTGTGGTGTGCCAATATTTAATTGAGTTAATTTATTTGCATATTCAAAAGAACGTTGTGCTTTTGATTTTCTAAGAAATCGATAAATAATTTTGTTTATTAAATTTGGTACTTTAAATGATTTAATATTTAATATTTTACCATCTAACTCAAATAATTTGATGACATTTCTATTTGGATTTCCAAAAATTTCACCTGAATTATTAAAATTATTGATTATAGCATTGAGTTGCTTTTTTTTGTTTTGAAAAGTGTGAAAAATCGTATAATTCATTTACTATAATAAACTGCTTTTAAGAGGTAACAAATGTAGTATTTTCAATATTAATTAAATAAGTAAAATGTGCTTTATTTTTATAAGTTTTCAAAGATAGTAGAATCACATTAATATTTTTTTATATTTGTTGCATAAAAATTAACGATTAGAAAATAATTTATGTTTGATATAGCTGTAATTTTAGTTAATTTTAATTCATCACAATATACAATAGAGGCTATTAATTCTATTGTTGAAAATACTACAAGAACAATAAAGTATCAAATCATAGTAGTTGATAATGGTTCGAGATATGAAGATTATCAAAAACTTGAGAGTCAATTGCAAAACAAGAAAAACTTAACGTTAATTAGAAGTAAAATTAACACAGGTTTTGGTACAGGTAATATGATTGGTGTCAATAGGGCAAATGCAAAATATTATGCTTTAGTAAATAATGACACAGTAATAAATAACGATTGTTTATCAATTTTACAAAATTATTTGCAAAATAATAGCAATGTTGCTCTTTGCGCGCCACAAGGTTTTGATGAAAATAATGAAGTTTTGAAATCGTTTGATCATTTTTTAACTTTAAAACGAGAACTTTTTGGTAGGAAAATATTTGAAAAAATAAATTCAAAAAAATATCCTAAAAGAGATAAAGTTTACAGAACTCCTGTAAAAGTTCAAGCAATTCCAGGGTCTTTTATGTTTGTTGATGCTAAACAATTTGATTTGGTTGGTGGTTTTGATACAAATATTTTTTTATATTATGAAGAAACGGACTTAGCATTTAGATTAAGTAAATTGAAAACAAAAAATGAATGTTACCTAGTGCCAAAAGCACAATATGTTCATTTTAAAGGTAAAAGTACTTCAAAAAATTTTTCTATTAAAAAAGAAATTAAAATATCATTATTGTATGTTTTAAAGAAGAATTCGTACTTGAGTTATTTATTTTTGCGTTGTTATCTTATAGTTCAATATTTTTTCAAGTCATTATTTAAACCCAAATATTTTAGTTTGGTTACTTTGTTTTTAAAAGGAGCACCTTTGTCTAGTTCATTAAAACAATCACAAATAATTCAAAACAAATAGAATGAATATTTTGCATATTTCAGCAGTTAAAAATTGGGGTGGCGGAGAAAATCACCTAGAAAATTTGTATAAAGAGGTTTCTGAGAACCATAAAGAACATAATCAATATATAATTTGTGCTAAAAATGGTTTGTTTCATGAACGATTAAAAAAAGGAGATTTTAATTTTATACCCGCACCATTAAAGATAAAAATGGATTTAAGATTTTCTTTAACGATTAAAAAGGTTTGTAAATCTAAAAAGATTGATATTATTCATATTCATGATCCAACAGCTTTAACATTATCTGTTATTGCAGATCGTATTTTTAATAATTTGCCAGTATTTGTGTTTAGTAAAAAGACATCATTCCCTATTAAAAACAGAAAACAAACGTTATTTAAATATAATTATAAAAAGATAAAAAGAATAATCTGTGTTTCGAATGCAACAAAAGAAGTGACTTTAAAGAGTATTGATGATAAGTCGAAAGTTGTTACTATTTATAACGGAATCCGTTTTGGTAATAAAATAGATAAAACGGAATTCAAACTTCGAGATAAATATAAAATTAATAAAAACACAACTTTAATTGGCACTATAGGTAATCACATTAGAGCCAAAAACTTATTGACTTATATAGAAGTAGTTAATGAAATAGTGAATGTTAGAAAAATAACAAATTTTCATTTTATTCAAATAGGAATGTTTACAGATAGGTCCGAAATGTATTTTGAAAAAGTGAAAGAGTATAGTTTAGAGAACTTTATCACATTTACAGACTTTATAAATAATGCTTCTGCATTTCTACCTCAATTCGATATTTTTTTACTGACATCTCAATCTGAAGGTTTGCCACAAGTAATAAATCAAGCATTTTATCATAAAGTACCAGTTGTAAGTACAAATGTTGGCGGTATAAAAGATATTATTATAGATGGAGAAAATGGATTTTTAACAGAAATTGAAGATTCAAAAAAGTTAGCAGATTATTTAATTGCCATTCAGAAAGACGATAAATTAATTAAACAATTTACTAAAAAATCATATAAACAAGTTGTAGAAGGATTTTCAACAGTAACCATGGCAGAAAAAACAATACATTTGTACCAAGAAATATTAAACTCAAAATAGATATGGATTACGAAAATAAACCAGATGGTTATTACAATGATGACAGAGAAGAGATGCTAGTTTTTTTACCAAAAAAGGCAACTAAAATTTTAGATGTAGGTTGCGGTAATGGTGTTTTTTCAAACTCAATTATTAGAAAAAGTAATGCAGAAGTTTGGGGAATTGAATTAATGCCAAAAGAAGCCGAAATTGCAAGAAAAACATTGCATAAAGTATTTACAGGTCCTTGTGAGGAACAAATAAATAATCTACCAGATAATTATTTTGAAGCTATTTATTTTAATGATGTGTTAGAGCATTTGGTTGATCCATATATGGTTTTAGAGAAAATTAAATCTAAATTAGCACCAAATGGCGTAATTATAAGTTCCATACCTAATATTAGATATCATAATGTTTTTATTAAATTAATATTTAAAAAAGAATTTGAATACCAAAGTTTTGGTGTGTTAGATAAAACACATCTTCGATTTTTTACTGGAAAAAGCATTAAAAATATGTATCAAAATTTAGGATTTGAAATCATAGAACATAAAGGTATTAATGGTAGTAAATCATTAAAACCAATTTTGTATAATATTCCATTATTGTTTTTAGCTACGGATATTAAATATCCACAATATGCTACAGTTGTAAAAATAAAAAAATAAATAATTTTGAGTAGTGAACTATATTTAGCTATTGATTCTTTAGAAAAAGAAGAACTAATTGTTTATCCAACAGATACAATATATGGTATTGGTTGCGATGCAACAAGCAGTAAAGCGGTAAGTCAAGTTTTTGAAATAAAACAACGAGAAGAAAGTAAAAGTTTAATTGTTTTAGTTTCGTCTATAGTTATGCTTAATAAATATGTAGAAATTATTCCAAAAGAGATTATTAATTATTTAAAAACAAATGAAAAACCAACAACGATAATTTATAATAATCCATTAAATCTAGCTAAAAATATTATTGCAAAAGATAATACAATCGCGATTAGAATTGTTTTTAAAGGGTTTTGCCATGAGTTAATCAAAACATTCGGTAAACCAATTGTTTCTACTTCTGCCAATATATCAAATAAACCAGCGCCAATAAATTTTAAAGATATTGATGAAAGTATTTTATCAAAAGTAGATTATGTTGTTAATTTGCCATTAGAAAATAAAAGCAATAAACCATCCACCATAATAAAATTTGTAAATGGTAAAATTGAATTTTTAAGAAAGTAAATTTTTTGTACCTTTTAGTAAAGAACCAACCTTATATGAACTTAAATACCTTAAATGGTTCAAAAAAAAACTACATAAAAGTCTTAAATCACTAGTAAGAATCAATACAATTAAAGAATTAACTTAAACACCTTAAATGGTTCAAGAAAAATAAATTGCAAAAAACAAACTACATAAAAGCCCTAAGTCACCCAGTTTTTGAATTTATCAAAAAAGCAGTAGAGGAAACCAAACTAGAATCTTACGTAATTGGTGGTTTTGTGCGTGATTTCATTTTGCAAAGAGGTAAGGCAAAAGATATTGATATTGTTGCAGTTGGTAGTGGAATAGAACTTGCAAAAAAAGTAGCATCGCTTTTACCAACCAAACCCAAAGTACAGATTTTTAAGACATATGGTACTGCAATGCTGGTATTTGAAGATATAGAAGTCGAATTTGTAGGAGCGCGAAAAGAATCTTACACAGAAGATAGTAGAAATCCAATTGTAGAAAATGGTTCTTTACAAGATGATCAAAATCGAAGAGATTTTACCATAAACGCATTAGCAATTAGTTTAAATGAGAATAATTATGGCGAATTATTAGATCCGTTTAACGGAATAAAAGATTTAAAAAACAAAATAATTCGCACACCATTAGATCCAGATATTACCTATTCTGATGATCCGTTGAGAATGATGCGCGCTATTCGTTTTGCATCTCAATTAAATTTTGAAATTGTAGAAGAATCCATCAACTCATTAACAAAAAATGCCAGTAGAATTGATATTATTACTAAAGAGCGCATTGTTGTAGAGCTAAATAAAATCTTATTAAGTAAAAAACCTTCTAAAGGTTTGTATTTATTATTTAAAACAGGGTTGTTAAAACGAATTCTGCCAGAATTGGTTGCTTTACAAGGAGTCGAATATAAAGATGGTCAAGGACATAAAGATAATTTTTATCATACTTTAGAAGTAGTAGATAATATTGCTGAAATGACTGATAACCTTTGGTTGCGTTGGACAGCATTGTTGCATGATATTGGTAAAGCACCAACAAAACGTTTTGAAAAAAAACAAGGTTGGACATTTCATGCACATGAATTTGAAGGTTCTAAAATGGTATATCATATTTTTAAGCGATTAAAAATGCCACTAAATGATAAAATGAAATATGTTCAAAAATTGGTTTTTTTAAGTTCAAGACCAATCATTTTAGCAGAAGACGTAACCGATTCTGCAGTAAGAAGATTGATTTTTGATGCGGGTGATTTAATAGATGATTTAATGACGCATTGCGAAGCAGATATCACAACTAAAAACCCAAAGAAATTTAAAAAGTATATGAACAATTTTAAAATTGTTCGTCAGAAAATTAAAGAAGTAGAAGAACGAGACCAAGTTCGTAATTTTCAACCGCCAATTTCTGGTGAGTTAATTATGAAAACCTTTAATCTAAAACCTTGCCGTGAAATAGGCACAATTAAAGATGCCATAAAAGAAGCAATCTTAGATGGCAAAATACCAAATGAATATAATGCTTGTTATGATTTTATGCTTAAAAAAGGTGTTTTTTTGGGATTAATAAAAAGTTGATTGAATTTAACATAAAACTTTGATTTTATTCCTGTAAAGTTTGTTAGTTTTGTGTTTCAAAAATAATTAATTTAAATAAAAACAAAATGAAAAAAATTGCATTCCAAATTACCGTATTCTTTTTAAGTATGATTGTATTAAGTTCTTGTGGGTCAGATGACGGTAACGATCTAGTAATAACGACAGTTACAGAAGATAAAGAAAATATTCAAAGTTCAGTAGACTTGTTCTTGGGTTGTTTAGAAAATTTCGAAAATGGCGATTTTTCTACAGCAGTAAAGAATTTTTTTGAAGTTTCAAACGGCGAATTTATGACTGCATTTGGAGAAAATTTAATAGATCAGTTAGATAATTTCAATATAGATACAAATAATTTTAACTTTAATGCACATACTGGTACTTATACTTGGAGTTCAACTACACAAAGTTGGAATTTTATTACAGGAACTAATGAAATGGTTTTCTTTTTTCCATCTGAGCAAAATTCTAGTAGCAATAATTTAGAAGTTGCAATTACTTCATATGCATCTCAAACCGTAACTTTTGACAATCAAGATTCATTAGCACCAACAAGTATTAGTGGCTATGCAAAAGAAAATGGAACTACAATTTTTACTGTTGATCTATCTAATGTTACTTATGAGACAAATGATAATTTTTCTTTTCCATCTAACTTTAATTTAGAAATATTTATGGCGCCATTTACACATACTTTTAATTTAAGCAAAAACACAAACACACAGTTTGACTTTTCTTATGATTTTCAAGATAATAGTGGTTGTATTACAAGTCTTTCTTCATTAATTAACTTAAACACATCCGATTATCAAAATATTGTTGGAGCTGCAGATTTTCAAGATGCTGTAGGTACAATTAGACATCAAGATTTAGAGGTTAGGTATTCTGTTGAAATTGATGATATTGAAGCAATTGAAGATCCAACAGTTTTACAAATAAACCAATTAGTAGATGCTGAAGTTTACTATAACAATGCTAAAATTGGTGATTTAGAATATAATGAGGATGCTAATGGGGATGATTTTGTAACTATTATTTATAGTGATGGTACAAGTGATAATGTGAATATTTATGTTGGAAATGATTTTGTAGACCAACTAGAAACTATTTTTACTGCGTTTATTAATTAAATGAAATTTCCATTTTCAATTATAATTTTTCTGCTTACACTCATTTGTTTTGCTCAAGAAACAAATGAGTATAAGCAAAAAAACAGCTTTTTTCCGAAACAATATAAACATCAAATAGGTATTGGCGCTACAGATTTTTTAAAAGTAGTCTTTAATTCTAATGAAGAGACATATACTTTAGAATATCGTTATGCCTATAATAAAAAATATTCTTTACGAGTTGGTGCAGATTATTTTAGTGTTACAGATGATAATGGTTCTACAGAGTTAGGTTTGAAATTAGGTGTAGATAAAAGTTTAAAAATTCTTAAACATTGGGAGTTTTATTACGGAATAGATTTACTAACAAAGTACGAAAAATTTGAAAGCAGTAATATCGAAATCTATAAAGTTGGAGTCGCACCAGTTTTTGGTGTTAATTACTATATAAGTCCGAATTTTTCTCTAGGAATTGAACCGATTTTTTTAATGCAATACAATCGTGAAATAGATAAAGATACGTTTGGCGATTCAACGACTGACTATTATAAATTTGGTTTTGAACGTGTTGGTTTTATTCAGCTTAATTTTTATTTTTAGACCTTATTAATCAGGTTTTAACATAAATAAAACTTTCTTCTAGAATTTTATTTACTCCTTATTTTTATTTTCCAATCTATATTCTAAGTCATTATACAAGTAAGACGCAGTAACAATATGACTTAAGGCGTCTTTTGCTAATTCAGGATCTAAAGTAGTTTTTGTCATTTTATCACCTTTGGTAACTTTAAATTGTACAGGTTTTGTTTTAGCTTGTAAAACCACTAGATCATCTCCGTTTCTAAAAGCATTTGTAGTATGAAACTGCATAATTGCTCTACCAGGAATGGAATCATTTAATGTATATATATTTCTACCAACCATTGGTGTTTTTACATCCATACCAACTAAATCTAATAAAGTAGGCGGAATATCAATTTGACTCATTAACTTATCATAGGTAATTCCACCTTCTACATTCGGTGCTATAATTAATGCTGGAATATGAAATTTATTAATTGGTATTAAATCATTTCCCCAAGTTCTTGTGTTGTGGTCTGCAACAATAATAAAGACTGTATTGTTATAATACGCTTCGTTTTTAGCAATTTTAAAAAATTGACCAATCGCATAATCGGCATATTTTATAGCATTATTCACGGTATTTTTTTCTTTGTCGTATAACTCAATTTTTCCGTCAGGAAATTCAAAAGGATCATGATTAGAACTCGAAAAAACCAATGAGAAAAAAGGTTTCTCTTCATACGAAGTAAATAATTGATTTGCTTTACGCATTAAGGATTCATCTGAAATCCCCCAAGTACCTTCAAAGTCAATTTCTTCTTTTTCATAATCGTTTTCATCAATAATATTATCAAATCCGTTACCATTAAAAAAAGAAGCCATGTCGTCAAAATTGGCAGAACCGCCATAGATAAAACTAGTTTGGTAACCTTTTCTTTTTAAAGCATCTGCAAGTGTAAAAAAACCATTTTTAGACTTCCCTAATTTCACGACACTTCTTGAAGGTGTTGGTAAAAAGCCTGAGGTAACTGCTTCAATACCTCGAACACTTCTAGTACCAGTTGCGTATAAATTAGTTAACAGCATACCTTCTTTAGTTAAAGCGTCAATATTTGGTGTTAAAGGTAAACCGCCTAAGCTACCTACATATTCTGCGCCAAGACTTTCTTGTAATAAAATGACTAAATTAAAAGGTTTATCACGTTTGTGCGTACTTTTTTGCTCGTGTAATAAAGGTATATCGGTATCTAAAAAAGTACAATCAGCTGTCATGTATTTTTTTACTCGTTTTAAGGCTTCATCTTTAGGCAATGTTCCATACATTTTTGCCATATCTTCTTCATTTTTAAGATTGTATAAGGCAAAACCAGCAGTATAAAAAGAATTTAAAGCAATACTATTTGTAAACTGATCGTTCGAAAAAACAGCATTACTCGCATTAATTGGTCTAATAGAAGTTAGGCTAGAACGAGCAGCAAAGAATAATAAAAACGCAACAATAGGAAATGCTATTACACGTATTTTAAAATTAGGAATAGGATAAGATTTAAATATTTTCCCACCTTTTTTTATAGCAAAATAGATAACAATACTTAAAACTATTCCAGCAATTAGCATAATAACACCATAACCTTTTACAAGTGTGGTGATTACTTCTTTTGGATAAACTAAATATTCAATAAATAAACGGTTAGGTCTAGTGTCGTATTGTATTAAAAAACTTGGTGTTGCTAATTCCATAAAAAGAATTAAACATAAAAAAAACATAAGATAGATTTTCAGGATACCCCATATTTTAGATAAAAATCCATTAGGTAATAAAAAAATTAATACGGTTGGTAAAAAAGCGACATAGGCTAATATGATTAAATCAAATCGTATTCCTATAGGAAATAAATATGCAAACTCATCTACATTTGAAATTCGAGAAGAAAACATAAAAAATAATAGAATCCTACTTAAATTGGTAATTAGTAAACCAGCAATAAAAAAATTTAGAATCGGTTTTAAAAATTTTAATTTATTCATAATTTTGTTTTTAATTAATGACTTACAATTCGCATAAGTTCTGCACAAAAAATAGCTCCAACCGTACCA
>JAMONN010000083.1 GCA_027065775.1 Flavobacteriaceae bacterium
GGATATGGGTTAATGCCTAGCGCTCTAAGTTGTGTGAGCTTTTCTCTTCGTACTAATTCAGGTTCGGATAATTGCATTTTAATTGTTTTAATAAAAAAGCAAAATTACATTTTTTACAAGACTTAAATAGCGTTTCGATAAAAACTGTAACATATTATTATAGGAAGAATTAATAAATAGAAATACCTTTTAGGAAACTTCGCCTAAAAGGTATTTAAAAAAACCAACAAAAATTATTTTACTGCTTTAATAGTCCCTTTTATTTTAAGTGTTTTTCGGGTAAGATTTGCATTAGAGAGTACTGTGATCGTTTTTGTAAACGAACCCAATCTTTTGGTGTCGTATTTAATATTTATCTCTCCAACTTCACCCGGTAAAATTGCTTGTTTTGAAAAAGTTGGAACGGTACATCCGCAACTGGTTTTTACTTCAGAAATAATAAGTGGAGCATTTCCTGTATTGGTAAAAGAAAAGATTTTTACTCCGTCTGAATTTTGGTTAATAGTACCATAATTTATGACTTCTGTTTCAAAATCAATACTTGCTACTTTTTTAGCTGTCTCAACGTTTTGTGCTTGCAATGTTGTTAAACTTGTTAGGCATACAAAAAGGAATACCATCATTGCTTTTAACTGTGTGTTTACTGTTTTTTTCATAATTAAATGTTTTTAGTTATTAAGCTGCAAACATCAATGAAATTAGAAAAGTTAACGTAAATATGATGGTTGAAATAGGGACTAGACCCAGGGTTGAATTATTTTTTTAAGCTTTTTACTTCTTCCCTTGAAGAAACATTTAGTTTTTTGTAAATGTTGTTAATGTGTGTTTTTACGGTACTTAAGCTTACAAATATTTCGGAAGCAATTTCTTTATTTGTTTTGTCAAGTAATATTAGATTTAAAATATTTTGTTCTTGCTTGGTCAGTTTATCAAATGAAGATTGGTGGTTGTTTTGATGCTTTATTCTTTTAAAAAGATAAAAATTCAATAAAACGGAAAGCAATAATAGGATTCCAATACTGTAAATCCACCATAAATTTGTGTTTTTGGTTTTTAAATTAACCAAATATAAATCGGCATTTAACTCGTTTTCATATTGCTTAACATAATTTGAATTAGGATATTTTTTATCTAAACGATTTAGTAAATCTGTATAATAATTGTTCTTTTTTAAATCTTTTAAATAATAGGAATGAAGATTATTACTTCGGTTACTTAAAAATGAAAATATGTATAATTCGGCTAAAGGTTCCTCTAATTGTTTTCCGAAGTTTTGAAGTGTTTCAAACCATTTTTTCGAGTTAATCTTTCTATTGGCTTCACTTCTATAAGTTCCGAAGGCAAAACGCATATCGTTTTTTAGAGAATCTATCTTTAGGAAAACATTGGCTTTTTGATTGTTGGATTCCACCTTGCAAAACATTTCTTTGTCAAATGAAAACGGAAACGAAAGTTGTGTGTTATTATCTGCAATAAAAATAATTTCTTTACTATTAATACAATGACCAGAGAAATGATTTATATTTTTTTCATCCTCATTACAGCTATCAACATGAATTCTGTAAATCCTATTTTGTAATGGAAGATTGTTTCCTGTGAATTTAAAATAGCCGGTAGAATCGATAGAAGTTTTTGCTAAAATTTGCTCTGGGAAAACTCCTGATATTTTTCTGAAGTCTTCAATTACAGACAAATAAACAGAACTGTTATAGTCTGTGTCATTAATAAAACCATCAAATCGATATTGCCCTTTACACAATGAAGTGAAAAGTATAAAAAAGCAAAAACCAGTAAGTTTAATAAAGTTCATATTAAAAGCTAAGATATACATTTGGATCTTGTAACAAAAGCATTTCAAAGGATACCTATAGGAGAATATTAATTTGTAACTTTGCGTTTTATGAGTATTTGGAGAGTAATTCTAGCAATCATTTTTCCACCATTAGCGGTGTTGGGTAAAGGTTGTGGATCTGTAATTATCGTTTTTATATTAACTTTATGTGGATGGATTCCTGGTGTAATTGCTGCTCTAATCATTATTAATAACCCAAAAAATTAAATATGTTACGCAAATTTATTGCCCTTTTAGCCTTTTCTTATACCTTGATTAGTTGTCAATTTACAGAGACTATGGTGCTTCAAGAAGACGGTTCTGGTACGATGTCTTTAAGCATAGATTTATCTGAAATGATGTCTTTTGCTGGTGAAATGTCAAAGGATTCTACCATTACCAAAACCGATACTATTATTACTTTTAAAGATATTTTAAGAGAGAAAAAAGATAGCATTGCAAAACTTTCTTCAAAGGATCAGAAAAAACTGAAGGCGATGGAAAATTATAAAATTCACATGGTAACGGATCCTGAAACCAATAAAATGGTGATAGATATTTTTACAGATTTTAAAAATGTGTCTGAAGCAAATGGATTAATGGATACTTTTAAAGAGTCGGACGATCTTATTCCTTCTATGAATGAAAAAGGAAATAGTGAGGATGATAGTGAGGAAGATAATATTGCGGTTAAGTATTCGTATAAAAAAGGAGTTTTTAAAAGAGATGCTTATATTATTGATGTAGAAAAACACAAATCTCAAGTAGATAGCCTAAAACAAATAGAGTCATTTATGAGCGGAATGGTTTATAAACTTAAATATACTTTTCCTAGAAAAATAAAAAGCACCTCTGCTAATGATGCCACCTTTTCTCTTGACGGAAAAACAATAGAATTAGAACGTTCATTTTTAGAATATATTAAAAATCCAGATACAATGGATTTAGAAGTGAAACTGGAACGGTAATTTTGAACAAACAAGTAGAAATACAAGAATTAGGTTTACGAGATTATAAGGATACTTGGGAATATCAAGAGCAGCTTTTTAAGGATATTATTGATTTGAAAATCAAAAATAGAAGAGAAGAATTATCTTTAGAAACCCCCAACTATTTTCTTTATGTAGAGCATCCTCACGTTTATACTTTAGGAAAAAGTGGTCATATTGAAAATTTGCTTATTTCTGAAGAAAAACTTACTGAAATTGGAGCCACATTTTATAAAAACAAT
>JAMONN010000084.1 GCA_027065775.1 Flavobacteriaceae bacterium
TTTGTACCAGAATATTTTAAAACGATTCCTAAACGATTAAACGAATTAACCAATGTCATTCTGAACGCAAGTGAAAAATCTCAAACAATAGTCGCCAACGGAACAGACTTATACGTAAGACACGCAGATCAACTAACAGAACAAAACATTCAATTAATTGCAAATAAAACCGAATTAAAAGGAATCACTTTTATTAATGGTATTTGTAAAATAGGAACAAGCACAACCATAACCGAACTATTAGAAAATCAAGAATTAAAATCCATTTTTTCTCCCGAAGCGTCGGGATTAAAAAAGCATTTAAAATTAGTTTCGTCTGAACCTATAAGAAATATGGGAACTTTAGGCGGAAACTTTGTAAACGCATCACCAATTGGTGACATGTCAATTTTCTTTTTAGCATTAGATAGCACATTGCATTTTGAAAATAGAGAAATACCTTTTAAAGAGTTTCATCAAGATTATAAAAAATACGATTTACAAGAAAACGAATTAATTATTGCAATTTCATTTAAAATACCAAGTAAAAATACCAAATTCAATTTCGAAAAAGTAAGTAAACGAACACATTTAGATATTGCAACCGTAAATTCGGCTTGTAGTATTTTGATTGAAAATGAGATTGTTATAAATGCACATTTTTCTATTGGTGGTGTTGCTGCCATTCCGAAATATTTAGAAAAAACAACTAAATTTTTAGTCACTAAAAACCTTTCCGTTTCAACGATAAAAGAAGCAGAAAAAATAATGCAAACCGAAATAGCACCAATCGCAGATGTTAGAGGAACAATTGAATACAAGCGATTATTAGCAAAGCAATTGTTCTTTGCTCATTTTGTGGAGTTGTTTCCAAACGCCATTGCGAGGAACGAAGCAATCCCACGAATGAGAAATAAAGAATAATAAATAACAGATTACTTCGTCCTTCGTCCTCGTAATGGCGTTTGCGAGGAACGAAGTAGCAATCTTTCCTAAATAAGGAAAAGATGTTTAAACGAAAGTACTAATATAAAGAAAATGAAAAATCCATGTATTTACTTTATGACCAATAAAAATAACACAGTAATTTATATTGGAGTTACTTCGGATTTGACAAAACGAGTTTGGCAACACAAAACCAAATTTTATAAAAAGAGTTTTACAGCAAGGTATAATTGCGATAAGTTAGTCTATTTTGAAAGACTTAACACAATGACAGAAGCAATCGCAAGAGAAAAGCAATTAAAAGCAGGAAATAGAAAACGCAAGGAAGAATTAATTAATTTAGAAAACTCTAATTGGAAAGACTTATCTGAAGGTTGGGTTTTTAACATATAAAGTCATTGCGAGGAACGAAGCAATCTCTAATAAATAACAGATTACTTCGTCCTGCGTCCTCGTAATGGCGGAAGAAAACAAAAAATGAAAAACATAGACTCATACACGCACCTAAGAGGTGAATCTCTATTCGTTGATGACTTAATCGTAAGACAAGACACGCTTTACGGTTTAACTTTCGATTCGCCAAAGGCACACGGAAAAATAATCTCCGTAGATTATGCTAAAGCAGAAGCAGTAGAAGGTATTGTTAAAATATTTACTTATAAAGATGTTTTAGGCGAAAATCAGATTGGTGGCATCATACAAGATGAAGAACTTTGGGCGGAAAAAGAAGTCCATTTTCAAGGGCAACCAATCGCTTTTATTGTTGCAGAATCCGAAGCAATTGCTAAAAAAGCAAGAAAACTAATCGAAATAAAAATTGAAGAATTACCTATAATTACCACAGCAAAACAAGCTAAAGAAAAAGGTAGTTTTATAAACGCACCAAGATCATTTAGTTTAGGTAATACTAAAAAAGCATTTGCAAATTGCGATTATGTTTTTGAAGGCGAAACTTTTAGCAACGGACAAGAACATTTGTATTTAGAAACGCAAGGTTGTTATGCAGTTCCGTTAGAAAATGGGAATATCAAAATCACTTCTTCTACACAAGGACCAACACAAGTTCAGAAAATTGCAGCACGAGTTTTAGGTATTGCCATGCATAAAATTGAACTAGAAGTGATACGCCTTGGCGGCGGATTTGGAGGCAAAGAAGACCAAGCAACACCTTGGGCAGTTATGGCGGCAGTTGCAGTGCAACATCTAAAAAAACCTGTAAAATATATCTTAAACCGTCATGATGATTTGCGTATGACTGGCAAACGTCATCCGTATGAATCGACTTTTAAAATCGGAATCAATAAAGATTTAAAAATTACTGCTTTTGAAGTGGAGTTTTTACAAAATTCTGGTGCATCGGCAGATTTATCGCCTGCAATTGCGGAGCGAACTTTATTTCATGCAACCAATGCCTATTTTATAGAAAACGTACTAACTAAAGTGTTGAGTTGCAAGACAAATTTGCCACCAAATACTGCGTTTAGAGGTTTTGGTGGTCCGCAAGGTATGTTTGTTGTCGAGTCTGCTATTGCACATGTTGCCATTAATATGGGAATTGATAAACGCTTGATACAACATGCGAACTTATTAAAAGAAAATGATGTTTTTTCATACGGACAAGTAGCAACAACCGTTGAAGCGCAAAACTCATGGAATACTGCGATAGAAAAATTCGATTTTTATAAAACCGAAAAAGAAATCGAAAAATTTAATACGAATAACAATTTAGTTAAAAAAGGGATTTCCATTATGCCAATTTGTTTTGGTATTTCGTTTACAAATACACCAATGAATCACGCAAGAGCATTGGTACATATTTACCAAGATGGATCGGTTGGTATAAGTACAGGAGCAGTTGAAATGGGACAATCGGTAAATACCAAAATGTTACAAGTTGCTTGCTTAACTTTAGGGATTCGTCCTAACAAAGTAAAATTAGAAACTACCAATACTACAAGAGTTGCTAATACATCGCCAACTGCGGCAAGTGCAACGGCAGATTTAAACGGTAAGGCAGTTTTAATGGCTTGTAATTCGTTAATTGAAAGACTAAAAGTTGTGGCGTCTAAAATGCTTTCTGTTAAGGTAAACGAAATAATAATTAAGGATGATTCTGTTTTCATAAATCATGAAAAATCGAATATAACTTGGGAGAATTTAATCGAACAAGCCATGTTAGAACGTGTTGCTTTAACCGAAAATGCACATTATGCAACGCCAATTATTCACTTTGATAAAAGTAAAGAAAAAGGACATCCGTTTGCGTATCACGTTTACGGAACTGCCATAACACAAGTAACCGTAGATTGTTTGCGTGGTACTTACGAAATTGATAAGGTACAAATTATACACGATTTTGGTAAATCTATGAATTTAGGTATTGATATTGGTCAAGTTGAAGGTGCTTTAGTACAAGGAATTGGTTGGATGACTTTAGAAGAAATCGCTTATAATAATGAAGGTAGATTATTATCTAGCACATTATCAACGTATAAAGTGCCAGATGTGTTTTCTGCACCAAAAACAATTGAAGTCTTGCCTTTAGAAACACCAAGTACCGAAATGGCAATATTAAAATCAAAAGCCGTTGGTGAACCGCCATTAATGTATGGTATTGGTGCGTATTTTGCTATTCAACAAGCAGTTAAAGCATATAATAAAAATTATAAATTAAAATTTCATTCGCCATTTACACCAGAAAAGGTTTTGATGGGTTTATATGAAATCTAACCGCAAAGTCACAAAGATTTTCGCTAGGTTCGCAAAGAAAAATTAAACCTTGCGACCTTTGTGAAAACTTAGCGAACCTTGCGGTAAAAAAAATGATATACACAAAAAAAAACATACTAAAAGGAGCAATAATCTACGCTATTGGCGATACAATTGCATCAATCTTACTACATGAATTTATGTGGCAAAGACTACTCGGTATGTTATTTATTGGCGCAACAGTTTACGCTTTTGAAATTCCAAATTATTTTGCATGGATAGATAAAAAAACAGCATTCCAAAATGGAATTAAAAAAATAATAAGAAAAACATTATTAGCGATCTTATATTTTAATCCGTTATGGATTGCTAGACATTTGTTTTTTATAAAACTGTGTTCTCAGAAATATGAAAGTTTAAATTTTGGTTTATTAGAAATTGCTTTTTGGTCATTTTTAGTAAATATTCCTATTTCGATCATTGCAAATTATATCATTCAAAATAAAATAAAATTGGATTGGCGTTTTATGGCAAGTGCTGTTTTTTCAGGTATAATGGCAATTTATTATGCGATGAGTGAGAGTTTGTTTAGTTAAATCTAACCGCAAGGTTCGCTAAGTTTTCGCAAAGTTCGCAAAGAAAAAAAAGAACCTTTTACTTTTGCGACCTTTGCGAAAACTTTGCGACCTTTGCGGTTAAATATAATAATTTGAAAAATACCTGGCAACAAATACAAACCAAACTAAACCAAAATCAGCGTGTTTACCTACTAACCGTAATCCAAAATTCAGGTAGTTCACCAGGAAGAAAAGGTTTTAAGATGTTAGTTGCCGAAGACGGATTTATTTCAGGTTCTATTGGCGGCGGAATTATGGAATACAAATTAGTTGAGCAAGCAAAACGCTTATTGCAAACTAAAAACCTTCCAATTTTATTAAAAAAGCAAATTCATCAAGCAAAAGTTAAAGACAGTTCTGGTATGATTTGTTCTGGTGAGCAACTAGTTGTTTTTCATCCGATAACAATTAACGAAAAGACAATAATTCAAACAATTATAGACTGTTTAAAAAATAACAAAAAAGGATTTTTAGCACTTTCCCCAAATCGGATTAATTTTAAAGAAAAAGAGTTAGATAAATCATTTGTTTGTGAAATAAATTCAGATACAGATTGGTTATACAAAGAACAATTAAATTTTAAAGAAACGGTTTGTATTATTGGTGCAGGTCATGTTGGTTTAGCAGTTTCTGAATTATTAAATACCTTAAATTTTAATGTCGAAATATATGATGATAGAAGAGATTTAAACACTTTTAATCAAAATGAATCTATTGTTAAAAAACAAATTATTCGTTATGAAAATGTAACCGATTTTGTAAAAGAAAATACATATGTTATCATTATGACTACAAAATTTACAAGTGATAAATTAGTCTTGACAAAATTGATTTCTAGTAATAAAAAATTAAAATACTTAGGTATTTTAGGAAGTCAATCTAAAATGGGTAAAATGTTTAACGATATGCTTTCGGAAGGGATTTTAAAAGAAGAAATTAAAAATATTCATGCACCAATAGGTTTGCAAATAAATAGCCAAACACCAGAAGAAATTGCAATTAGTATTGCAGCACAAATTATTCAGATTAAAAACAGTTGATTTTTTCTTTGCGAACTTTATGTAATTTCTTTGTGTGAAGCAAACTCATACTTTGGTTTTAATCTCGCAAAGTCGCAAGAACGTAAAGAAAAAACAGAAATTATTAGTTGATACTTACGTTTGCAAAGTAAATCTTTATGTCTTATAGTCGTAACAACCTTTGGATCACATATTTTTTATGAGGATTAGGCAAAAAGTTTGTGTAATCTAAACAGGAAAAATTTAGTATCAGATACTCCTCTTAAATTTGCTCTAAAGAGTTTGATTTTAGCATTAAATGATTCTGCATTTGCGTTTGTATTTCGATTAATAAAGAAGTTTAAAATATTATCAAAGTTTGCTTTTACAGTATTTGCAGTTGTATAAAATGTTTTTAGTTTTTGTTCAAAAGTATCTTCTATTCATAAATTAAATCGTTCTAATGCTTTTAATTGGTCTGTATTTTCATAAATAGATCTAAATTCTAAAGTGTGTTTATATGTGACCCTTTCTATATTATTTTTTTTTTGGCACGCTGTTTGTAAATACGTTAACAGTTATACTAACCATATAATTAAGTTTAACTAAAAACAATAACATCATGAAAAAATTAATATTCCTTTTAGCAACAGTTTTATTTAGCATTGGTTTAATTAATGCAAACGAAACTTCACACGACCCACATTACTATACTTATGAAAAAGGTGAATCGTTTAATTTTGTTCAAGACGCTATTCACTTTCAAGTTTTTCAAAACGGGGAATTCGACTTTTTTATAGAACCAGAAAACTTTGCTGCGGCAAACTACAATTATGGTAATGTAAGTATTACTTTTAACTCTGGTTATGATTATGAAACGTATGTGCAGTATGATGATTATGGAGCAATTGTACAGATTGAAGGTACACCAATATATTATGATTATTACGGAAGAATTTCTAGAATTGGTGATACTAGAATACGATATAATAACAGAAGATTAGTGCAATTTGGTAGTATGTATGTACACTATAATAGTTACGGATATTATGATCACTATACAGGTTATATTAATCATTATAATAGACATCATTATTATCGACCATACTTTAGTTTTTATGTAAGACCGATATTTAATCATTGTGTGGTGAGTTACAACCCGTATAGAAGATATTATGCACCAGTAAGATATAGATATAATAGTTCTGACTATAGACGAAGTGCAAGAACTAGACGTAATCAAATTGCAAATAATACGTATTCAAGAAGAAGTATTTCACGTAGAGTTGAAGTATCGAGTAGACCTACAAGAAGAAGTGTTGCACCATCTAATAGATCTGGTGTAAGAAACGGTAAAATTGCAAGAACTAGAAACACAGTAAGAAATACTAGAAGCACAGTTAGTTCTAATCGTAAGGTAAGTGATAGAAAAATCACAAACTCAAGATCTAATACTAGTAGAAAAGAGATAAGTTCTAGCAGAAGAGCAAGTAGTACAAGGTTGAATAGAAAAGTATCTACAATTAGAGTTTCAAAACCTAGTACAAGATCTGGTAACAGAAATGTTTCTTCTAACAGAAAAAGTATTTCAAATAAAAGAGGTAGTATTTCTAGCAGTAAAAGAAGTGTTTCTTCAAGAAAACCTTCAACAGTTAGAAAAACTACTACGGTTAGAAAATCTAAAGGAACTTCTAATAAGAGAATATCTCAAAATAGAGGTTCACAAAAAAGAAAAACAACTTCAAGACGAAGAAGTTAAAATATAAAGATAAGGTTTGGTTAGTTGAAAAACTCCTAGTTGTAATGACTAGGAGTTTTTCTATGGGTTTAATATAATGAAGTTGTATTAATCAAATTCTTTGTATTCACCAACGGCAGCTTCTTGTACATTAATTACTTCGTTAGTATCTTTGTTTACTACAAATGCTACGAGGTGTAAATTATCTGTATTTTCTATAGAGCCTGGAATTGAAATATTAAATGTTTCAAATATATTAGATACTTGTAGCGGAAATGTAAATTCTGAAATAAAAATTAAAAACAATGGTTCTAATATATTAACAAGTTTACCTATAGGATATTCGGTAAATGGAGAAACAGAGCAAACTTATAATTGGACAGGTACTGTAAACCCGTTAGAAAGTCAAACGGTATTAATTGAAGGGATTACGTTTAATTTAGCGGATAACAATACTTTAAATATATCACTTGTAGATGATGAAGTAAGTGGAAATAACACAGGTACTGTTAGTTTTGGTAGAGCAATTGAATCTACTTCTACTCATTTAACATTAGACATTAATACAGATAGTTGGGGTTATGAATGTCATTGGAATATTACGGATAGTTCAGGTGTAATAGTCGAAGAATCAGTTGGTACGTATGGAAACAACACTACAATCAATTTAAACTTAAGTTTAGGGCAAGATTGTTATAAATTTAATTTAACTGATGATTATGGTGATGGAGGAAATACGGTAACATTAAAAGATAATGCAAATAATATAATCTTTTCAGCAAGTGGAAATTATGGTACTGGTGTAGAAAAAATGTTTAGTACAGAAAATGCGCCATTAGCGGTAAATACAGAAATTTTAAATTTAATTAATGTGTATCCTAATCCAGCAAAAAATCAATTCACTATTTCTAATGCTGAAAGTTTTAACGTAAAGTTATATTCTATTTTAGGAAAAGAAATTTTAACAAAATTAAATATGACTAATAGTGAACTTATAAATACCAGTAATTTAACTTCCGGTACTTATTTTGTGAAAATATATTCAGACAATTCTAGTAAAACAGAAAAATTAGTGATTATTAAATAACACTTAATTTTTTTAGAATAATAAAAAGATCCATTGTTTTTTAGCAATGGATTTTTTATTGCTTAATATTTTGTAAATTTATTCGTGAAACTCTAAAAAATTATTTCAATTTTTTAGTTAGTCGAACTAATCCCGCTTTTTTTAGCGGGATATTGGTTTAATGCCTATCGATTCCATTTATTGGGTTCAGGGTTTGCTCTGAGGTTAATACTTTTTTATTGAATGAATGAAAAAGAGAAAAAAAATGTTGTAAAAAAAATTAATGAAGAAATAGAAAAAACAAAAAATTCCATTATAAGATTAAGAGAACTTACCAAACCAATTTCGCCAGATTGCGCCATTGGTAGAATAAGTAGGATGGATGCAATTAACAATAAAACCATAAACGAAAATGCGTTACGTAAAGCAACTACAAAATTAAATGCACTTAAAATAGCGATGCAAAATATAGATGATACTGATTTTGGTACATGTAAACGTTGTAAAAACGAAATACCATTAGATAGAATTTTATTAATGCCTCAAAGCAGATTTTGTGTATATTGTGCAGGAAAATAATACTTGTAATTTGTAACAATTTCACTTAATTTTCATCAAATTAATAAATGCTATTTTTATTGTAAAAAGACAAATAAACTATGGAACACAACACTACTTTCCCAATAAAACAAAATGAACTGGATAAGTTACGCGAAGAAGCATCTTCTTATTTAAAATCAGTTTATTGGGAGCAAGGTTTAAGAGCAAAAAATAAAGAAGGCGATAAGCAACAAGATAATATACTATTATATTTGTCAAAAGCAAATGGAGGAACTTCTGCAAATCAAACATCGGTTTCTAAAACAATTTTAAAATTAAAAAAGAAATTATTGCCAGACTCTTTGGCAATTCCGTTGGAATTAAACAGAGTGCTTTTAGCAATTCAAGAAGCATTGGCTATTGGCGTTTGGATAAAAGATTCGTATTATGATTCTTCGGGTTTGTCTACATTAAATGAACGTAAATCTACTTTAGATACTTCGCAAAAAAGGGAATACGAATCTAAAATGCAAACAGCAACTGCTTTTATGCTATTTAGTATTGCATACTCTATTTTATTTGAAATAAAAGATGAATCTTCAGACGATTTATCCGTAATGAAAAATAAATTTGCTGGTATTCCAGAACTTTCACTTATATTACCACAAAAAGGAATTTCATGCGTACTATTTTATTATGATAAATATCTAAATCATCCAGATGTTATTAAAACAGAACAAGATATAACGGATTTTACAACCGTTTATTTTGAGGCAATTATTGATGAAATTAACCAACGAAAAGGTTCTTTAGATTACACAGGTACACTAGAAGACCGAACGTATAAAATGGAAAGATCAGATTTTTCTATCTCTGGTTGGGAAACTATTTTTAATGATAATGTAAAAAGTGTTGAATTCAACAAGATAAAATTTGAACAAATAGTTGGTAATCGAGATGCAAAGCATTTTGCAAAACGATTAGTCGAAAGAATGTTGTCTTACGATTTTAAAGCAAAGAAAAACCCGTTTCAAGAATTAGGTGGTTTTATGCCTGTTTTTATGGGTTATGGAATTCCTGGTACTGGTAAAAGTATGTTGATTGCTGCTATTGCAACTCAATTAAAAGAATATTCAGACGCTTTAGATATTCCGTTTTTGTTTCATCCGATGCCAGATACGCTGATTTCTACATTTCAAGGTGGTTCTGCTGAAAAAATGGTACAATGGATGAAACCATTACAAGATCCAACAAAACTAATTTTTGCACCAATAGATGATGCGGAGAATAATTTACAAGAAAGAACCGCGCAAGGAGTTTCTGCGGGTGTTAAAGAGGTAATTGGCGTATTTTTACGTTATACAGAAGGTGCTTATGCTGTAAATTACGGAAATTCTTCCGTAGGTTTATTCACTAACTTACCAGAAATGCTTGACAAAGCAGTTATTTCTAGAATACAAGGTAGATTTAAAATTGATGGTGCAAGAACAATTCCAGATTTTTTAGATCAAGATTATATTTGGTGGAATAAATTAGACAAAATAATGCCTGATTTTGTGAATATGAAAAATCCAGATTATAAATGGCTTTCAGAACAAGGTTTAGCAAAAAATTTAGGGGAGATTTTAAAACATTCCGAAAAACCTACAGAACAACGTGTTTTAGAAATTTATGAAGACACCGAAAAGAAATTCAAAAATAACGAGCATGATTTTTATGCGGAGTTATATAAAAGTATTCAAAAAACGTTTCCATTCTTTTCGTCACGTGATATCCGTAACATACAAAAAGCGGTTTCTATGCGTTTAACCGATTTCGATTTACCAGATAATTGGTTAGATAAACCAGAAATATTCCTTAAAAAAGATTACGATACTAAATACGTAATGCTACAAGATGTGATGAAACAAAACATGAAAGGTTTAAATTTTTCGGATATTAGAAGACAAGAAGTGGTGCGTTATTTAGATAACATGGCCATAATTGCAGACACAGATTTTAAACGTAAAGTTGGTAATCACTTAAAAGAACTTAATATTAGAGTTGAAGCGGAAAAACAGTTTAAGAAAATGTAATTTTAAATGCTTAATGTTGAATTTTGAATTCAACATTAATAATTCAAAATTCAACATTAATATTATGAAAAAATTAATACAAGCAAAACTATATCAACCAAACCCTATAGAGATATCTGGTTTTTTGGTGGAACGTTATAATAAATGTTTGGCATTATTAGGTTTAATGCCAACAAAATTAGATAAGTTTACGATTGATGCAAAAGGTTGGAGTCCAGAAATTGCAGAAGAAAAAAAAGTAATTCATTATTTAAATAATGGTGATGCAAATCCACAAGCTATTATCATTTCACCAAAACAAAAAGGAAAAGCAGTTTTTGAGCCTTTTCATAATTTTGATGCTGAAATAATGGACTTTGTTTTTGAAAAATACGAAAACGAAATTAATGATATCACTAAAGAATCGGCTTTATGTTTAGATTTTAACCAACATATAGATGTTTTTTACGAAACGTTTGATTTGTTGAAATATGATAAAATCACGATACAATTTCATTTAATAAATGATTTAGGTAATATAAAAAAAGAGCAATTACAATTAGTTGAAACTTTTAATGAAGGTAATAATTTTGTAGATGAAAAATTACATCAAAAAATATTAAAATCCGTTAGAAAATATGGTGATTTGCGGCATAGAGATTTGGAGTTACAACCAATAAATTATCAAACAACTTCTTTTTATACCAAAGCATTTGGCGGTGTTTTTGTTTTTAAAGATTTTCCGAATCCTGTATTGGTTTTTGAATCTAAAGAATGGCATCAAAAAGCAATAAAAAATACGACTTACGATGTAGTTATTTTTCATATAAATGAAAGTCAATTGCTTACAACATTAAAAGGTTATGTTGCTTTAAGTTTAAATATCGAAAAAACGATAGGGACAGAACGTTATCAAAGAATAAAGAAACATATTTTTGCACAGATGTTTAGTCAGACAGATCATCCAATAGAAGATATTTTAGAAAACGCATTATTGTTTAAAAATTATTTAAATAAGTTAGATATAGAAGGTAGAAAACGATTAATGGGCATGGAGCGTTTTGTAGAAAATGGCAGTACCAATATGGATAATTATGTAAACAAAGATTTTATAAATGCGATGTATCAACCGCATTCTTCGTTGCTAGACACCGATTTTTATCTAATTTGGAAACTGTTAACTAAAATTTCGCCAAAAGATCCTTTTCATATGTATAAGTACGATAAAAACACGTTTTACAAAAACTTCATCACTTGGAATGAATCTTATAAAAATTGGGTACTTGCCTATATATTAGCAAACAATTAAAATCAATATCTTATGTTTACACAAGAATTAATCATCTTTATTTTAGCAGTTTTATTCGGAATCTTATTGTATTGGCGAGAGTCTAAAAATAATTATGTGTTCCGTCTTGTAAATAGAATTACACATTCTAAAGAACAGCAAATGAAAATTACTGATAAAAAAGGATTTTTATTCATGCAACCTTTTTTAATTAGACTTATTTACATGACTATTTTAATCTTAGTTAGTTATTTAATATCCGAATTTTTAACACCAATTAGAATATTAAATATTAAGTTTTTTGCCACTATTATTGTTGGTACTATGTTAGGAACTTATTTTGCTTCAGTAATAATTTTCGCAAATAATAAAGTAGAAAATAGCCACGATATAATTGAAGAAACTATTGAGAAAGGAAAAGAAATGTTCAAAGATTTAACCGAAACAAATAAAAAAGAAGAAACCAAAACAGCAAAACCAAAAGACCCAATAAAAGAACCTAAAAAAAGTGCGAGAGAACGATTGAAAGATAAAGGTTATTTGTAGTTTTCGTTAATCGTTAATCGTTAATCGTTAATCGTTAATCGTTAATCGTTAATCGTTAATCGTTAATCGTTAATCGTTAATCGTTAATCGTTTGCAGGTGCTTTATCCCGATGTTTAAAGCGTTTATGCGACCAAAAATAATGCTCAGGTTTTTCTCTAATTTGTTTTTCTAATTCACGAGTAAATAAATCCGTAATATCATAATCTTTAAAATCTGTTGGATTATCAGCAAGAAGAATAATTTCAGTAGTATAATAACCACGTTTTATTTTTTTTGTTTTTACCATAAGAACGGTAAGGTCATGCTGTTTTGCTAAAAATTCAGAACCAGTTTGCATAGGTACTTTTATACCCATAAAATCAGACCAATATTTTGCTTTTGTTGCTTTAGGTGATTGGTCGTTAAGAAAACCATATAATGCTAAAACTTTATTTTTTTTATTGTCTGAAATCAAATCAATCGTTTTTTTTGTAGAAACTAATGTAGTGCCAAACCGACCTCTAGACGAACGTATTTTTCTGTCAAAATATTTATTTGCTATTTTTTTATAGACTGCAATTCCTTGAAATTTAGTTACGTGTTTATTTAAAATGAAAATCCATTCCCAATTTGCATAATGTGATCCTATTACCATAACACTTTTGCCTTCTTTTTCTAATTTTTTTATTATTTCAATATTTTTAAAAGTATATCTTTTTTTTAATTCTTTTTCAGAAATAGTGAAAGACTTAATTATCTCTACAAAAATATCTACAAAGTGACTATAAAATTTTTTACGAATTAATTTTAATTCCTTATCGGATTTATTAGGAAAAGATAATTTTAAATTAAGGTAAACATCTTTTTTACGATAACCAATAATGTGATAAACGATAACATAAAAAAAATCGGAAATCATATATAAAACACGCATTGGCAAGATGGAAATCAACCAAATAAACGGGTAAACTAAAATAAAAGCTATAAAATGCATGTGTTAAAATAATTTCGACAAATATCGGATTTAATTTTATCTTTGATAAATATTAGAACAACAATTATGGGAAATATAGATATCATCACATTAGTAATTATTGGAGCAAACGTTTTGTTCTCTATGAAAGGTTTTAAAGACTCTAATTTTTTTAATAAATATAAGTTTCAGATTTCGCCAATACAACAAGGCGAAAAAATAAGAATGTTGAGTTCTGGTTTTTTACATGTTAATTCAATTTACGGCATGAAAAAAAGTATAGGTAATATAGGTCATTCTGCACATTTAGGCGGTGCAATTGGTGGTTATGTTTTAACATTATTATTAAAACCAAGTGTTTTTGAAACTAATAAAATGTTAGTTATAGCATTAGCAATACCAATTGTTTTATTATATTTTTTTAGAGATAAATTAAGGTAATATATGTTTTAAAGTTTAGTACATGACAAAAACACAACTTACTGATTATTAATAAATTAAACGTCAAATAATTAGTTTAAAACATTGAT
>JAMONN010000085.1 GCA_027065775.1 Flavobacteriaceae bacterium
GAATAAAATTATTAGCAATAAAACAAACAACCAAAACTTATATGAACTTAAATGTCTTATATGGTAAATGATATAAAGCATAATAAAAATTAATAACGAAAATGGCAAATAAATACATAGATATAAATACCTTAAAATATCAATTATTTGATATTCATAACATTAAAGATTTATTAAAATACGAACGTTTTAGCGATCATTCCGAAGAATCTATAGATATGTATATTAATGCAGTAAAAGAGTTTTCGGATAGAGAGCTTTTTCCATTCATAAAAGAAATGGACGAAACTCCTGCTTATTATAAAAACGGAGAGGTATTTGTACATAAGCAAGTTGGAGAATTTATGAGAAAAAGTGGGGAAATGGGATTAATTTCTGCCATTTTTGATTACGAATTCGAAGGAATGCAACTACCAATTACTGCGCATAATGCAGCTACATTTATTCAAGATGCAGCAAATAACCATTTGCCAGGTTATGCAGGTTTGACTTTAGGTTCCACCGAATTAATCACACATTTTGGGAGTAAAGAATTAAAAGATACTTATGTGCCAAACATGTTAGCAGGTAAATGGCAAGGAACTATGTGTTTGACAGAACCGCAAGCAGGAAGTTCTTTATCGGATATTACCACAAAAGCAACACCTACAAATACTGGTTTTTATAAAATAAGTGGTCAAAAAATATTTATTTCAGGTGGTGATTATCAGTATGTTGAAAATATAATTCATTTGGTTTTAGCGCGTGTTGCAGGTGCTCCAAAAGGAACAAAAGGTATCTCTTTATTTGTAGTTCCAAAAAAGAGAATTAATTCGGATGGCACATTTACGAACAATGATGTTCAAACAGTTGCCGATTTTCAAAAAATGGGGCAAAGAGGTTATTGTACCACACATTTAGGTTTTGGTGATACAGATGATTGCCATGGTTATTTAGTTGGCGAAGAAAATAAAGGTCTAAAATATATGTTTTTATTAATGAACAATGCTAGAATAGGTGTTGGTCGTGGCGCTGTTGCAATTGCAATGGCAGCATATCAAGCTTCTTTAGAATATGCTCAAGAAAGACCGCAAGGCAGAAAACTTTCTAATGCTGGTAAAAAAGACCCAAACGAAGAGCAATGCTTTATTATTGAACATCCAGATGTTAGAAGAATGTTATTGCTTCAAAAGTCAATTGTAGAAGGTGGTTTAAGTCTAGTTTTGTTGACATCTAAATATCAAGATATTGTTTCGGCAACTTCCGACAAAGAAGAGAAAGAAAAATATAATTTATTATTAGAATTGCTAACACCAATAGCAAAAACATATCCTTCAGAAGCAGGAATTGTATCGGTAAATAATGCCGTTCAAATTCTTGGTGGTTATGGTTTTTGCACGGACTTTATTGTACAACAATATCTAAGAGATATTAGAATTTTTGCACTATACGAAGGTACAACAGGTATACAGTCTTTAGATTTATTAGGCAGAAAAACAACCATGCAAAATGGTAAAGCAATTGAATTGTTGGCAGTAGAAATTATGAAAACAATTAAAAATGCTTCTAAATTTGAGGAATTGACTCTATACGCAACTAATTTAGGTGGAAGTTTACAATCGGTTCAAAAAGTAATTAATCATTTAATGACGTTTGCAAAAAAAGGGCAATTCGAAAAATTCTTAGCAGATGCAAACTTGTTTATGGAATTACTAAGTCATGTAGTAATTTCATGGCAATGGTTAGAAATGGCATCTCATTCTATTGATGCTATTAATAAAAAAGAAAATTCATATTCTATTGACTTTCATTATAGTAAAATAGAAACTATGAAGTTTTACTTTAAATATGAACTTCCAAAAATAAAAAGCCTTGCAGAAAGTATTTTAAATGATGATTTAGTGACTATTAAAACCGAAAAAACACTTCTTTTTTAATACCTATGAAATGGAAAAACGCCATAACCGATTACTCTAGCTATTTAAAAATAGAAAGAGGTTTAACCAAAAATTCTATTGAAAGTTATGTGCGAGATATAAATAAATTGCTACATTATTTAGAACTGAATGAGATTATCATTTCGCCACTAAAAATTGAAGAAAATGAAATTCAGCAATTTATTTATACGGTTGCTAAAGAATTAAATGCTAGATCACAATCTCGTTTAATATCTGGATTAAAAAGTTTTTTTAATTACTTAATTTTTGAAGATTATCGCTCTACAAATCCCGTGGAATTAATTGAATCGCCAAGAATTGGTCGAAAATTACCAGACACTATTTCTACTAAAGAAATTGATTTAATAATCGCTCAAATTGATTTAAGTCATCCGCAAGGAGAAAGAAACCGTACTATAATCGAAACTTTATATAGTTGTGGTTTGCGTGTAACAGAATTAATTACGTTGCAATTATCCGATTTATTTTTTGAAGAAGGTTTTGTTAGAGTGATTGGTAAAGGTAATAAACAACGCTTTGTACCAATTAATTTACAGACTCAAAAATATATTTTATTATATATTAATCAAATTAGAATTCACACAAAACCTGTTAAAGAGTTCGAAGATACTTTATTTTTAAATCGCCGAGGAAAGCAATTATCTAGAAATATGATTTTTATGATAATTAAAGATTTAGTCATAAAAGCAGGAATCGATAAAAAAGTAAGTCCACATACATTTAGACATTCATTTGCAACACATTTATTAGAAAATGGTGCAGATTTAAGAGCAATACAGCAAATGTTAGGTCATGAAAGTATTACGACAACCGAAATTTATATGCATGTAGATAGAAGTCATTTAAAAAATGTAATGGAACAATTTCATCCTAGAAAGTAGTTTGTTTAGGAGAATTAACGAAAAGCGATTAGGATTTAGCGAAGAAGTACAATTACGAAAAAAGCGAATAGTGAGTATGATTTTCACTATTCGCTTTTCGCTAATTAACCAGGGCAAACGCACTAAAAAATAATTTCACTTGATTGTCAGTGGTTTAATTCTATAATTTGTTTTGAAACTATTTTAGATAAAATATAATATATTGATTATCAATATCAAAAAAGTTTAATGCG
>JAMONN010000086.1 GCA_027065775.1 Flavobacteriaceae bacterium
ACATTTTATTATTAATACCTGTAAGATTTACTACAAAAGGTTGAATTGGTTTTTCTGGATTTACCAAACTCACAAATTTATCTACTATATTATGACCATCAAATTTAAAGATAGCAATTTCTGTAATGCCTTCTTCATTAAATTTTCCACCAGTGGTTTCTATGTCTACAATTGTGTAAATATTTTATGCTTTATGCTTTATGCTTTATGCCTTTAGCATATTGCCTATAGCCATTATCTAATCTACCTTTAATCTTTCTTCTCTATTTGCGATTTCCCAAGCAGTTAGAAATACTAATTTTGCTCTTTTTTCTAAAATTTCGTAATTAATTTTGTCTTCTGTATCGGTTTCTTTATGGTAATCTGCATGTACACCATTAAAATAAAATATAATCGGAATACCGTTTTTAGCAAAATTATAATGATCCGATCTATAATAAAATCGGTTTGGATCATTCTCATCATTATATGTATAATCTAAATCTAATTTAGTGTACTTTTTATTTACTGCTTCAGAAATATAATGTAATTCGGTACTAATTTTATCTGCACCAATTAAATATACAAAATTCGGATTATCTTTATGCTTTTCATCAACGCGACCAACCATATCAATATTTAAATCTACTATTGTATTTTTTAAAGGAAAAATAGGATTTGCAGTATAATATAAAGAACCAAACAAACCTTCTTCTTCACCAGTTAAATTTAAAAATAGAATAGAACGTTTTGGACCTTCACCTTCTTTAACCGCTTCACGAAATGCTTCAGCTATTTCTAATACTGCCGAAGTACCAGAACCATTATCATCTGCTCCATTATAAATTTTATCGCCTTTAATACCTAAATGATCATAATGTGCAGAAATAACTACAATTTCTTCTGGTTTTTCGTTTCCATAAATAAAACCCAATACATTTTCGGTATCACCATTTGCTCTACCGTTTAAAAATTTCTCTGGTATATGTTGAAAATATTCTTCTGTTTTAGCAATTCCTGGTTCTACTCCTATTTTTTTATAAAAATCTTTTATATAGTTTGCTGCCATTTTTTGACCTTTTTCACCAGTCATTCTACCTTCGAATTTTTCAGATGCCAATATTGATAAATGTTTTTTTAAATCTTTTTTTGAAATAGTATTTGCATAATAGTTAATTGCTTTGGCATCTAATAACTTAATATCTTCAATTTTTATTTTTTGCTTTTCCGTTTTAACAACTATATTATCTTGAGTTTCTTTGGTAGTTTCTTTGGTAGATTTACACGTTATTAATGAACTTACTATTAATATAAATAAGATTTTTTTCATTTTAAAAATATTTTTCACAAAAGTAAGTAAATATTATCGTTTAATATTTTAAAATAATATTTGTTTAAAAACTAATTTTACTTACATTTGCAGACCTAATTAAAAAAGGTGTCGTGGCCGAGTGGTTAGGCAGCGGTCTGCAACACCGTTTACAGCGGTTCAAATCCGCTCGACACCTCCAAAAACCCTATAAATCATTGACTTATAGGGTTTTGTTTTTTTAATGTTCAAATTGAGTCATAAGTTAGGACAAGCAACTCAAAACCTAAAGTATTTAGTATGAGAAGTATAATTAAAAATTTAATTTTTTTTGAACTTTTTTAAGACCTTCTTAACAAAATTTTAACCATTTTTTATCATATTTGTATTCTTATTTTTTGAAATGAAAATACATCCTATAGAAACAGGTAATTTTAAATTAGATGGTGGTGCTATGTTTG
>JAMONN010000087.1 GCA_027065775.1 Flavobacteriaceae bacterium
GAAGTCGATATTAAAAGACAAGCACCAAATGTCGCAAGAATGAAAATGCTTGGTGCAAAAATAATTCCTGCGGTAAGTGGTAGTAAAACACTTAAAGATGCAACAAATGAAGCGATTCGTGATTGGATTAACAACCCGAATGACACCTACTATTTAATTGGTTCTGTGGTTGGTCCAGCGCCATATCCTGATATGGTAGCGAAATTTCAATCCATTATTTCTAAAGAAATGAAAATACAATTAAAAGAGCAAACTGGTTCCTCAGAACCAAATCATATTATCGCTTGTGTTGGTGGCGGAAGTAATGCTGCTGGCGCTTTTTATCATTATTTAGATAATAAAAATGTGACTTTGCATGTTGCTGAAGCAGCAGGAAAAGGAATTACAACCAACCAAACCGCTGCAACAGGTAAACTAGGCACTTTTGGCATCATCCACGGAAGTAAAACCTTACTAATGCAAGATGAAAACGGACAAATAATAGAACCATATTCTATTTCCGCAGGTTTAGATTATCCAGGAATTGGTCCTTTACACGCGTATTTAATTGCTAATAAATTGGTTACGTTACATTCTATTACAGATAATGAAGCATTAATAGCCGCAAGAATTTGTACTTTAAATGAAGGCATTTTACCAGCATTAGAATCTGCTCACGCATTAGCAGTTTTAGAAAAACATACATTTAAAACGGATGATATTGTAGTCATTAATTTATCAGGAAGAGGCGATAAAGATTTAGAAACTTATATTAAAAACATTGAAAATGAATAAATTAACTACTCTTTTTAAAAATAAGAAAAACGATTTACTTAGTATTTATCTAACTGCTGGTTATCCTAATAATATCGAAACACTAAAAATAGCACAGCAATTAGACAAAAGTAAGGTTGATTTTATAGAATTAGGAATGCCTTTTTCTGATCCTTTAGCGGATGGACCAGTAATTCAAGAAACTAGTAAAATTGCTTTAAAAAACGGAATGAATTTTAATTCCTATTTTAAATTAGCAACACAAATACATGAAACTACAGCATTACCAATAGTATTTATGGGCTATTACAATCAAGTATTAAAAATTGGTGTTGCAAAATTTTGTGAATTATGTAATAAATCTGGTATTAGCGCTTTAATTATACCCGATTTGCCTATTGAAGAATATGAAACTGATTATAAAAAAGTATTTGAAAAACACAATTTAACCATTTCCTTTTTAATTACGCCAAACACAGAAACAGAACGTGTTAAAAAGATTATTGCATTATGTTCTGCTTTTGTTTACGTAGTTTCAGATAATTCAATTACAGGTAATAAAGCAACAAAAAACAAACTTTTAAACGAATATTTAATTAAAATAAAAGATTTGAAACCACAAATACCTGCAATAGTAGGTTTTGGCATACATGATAAAAAAAGTTATGACAATGTTTGTAAATACTTAAATGGTGCTATTATTGGTTCTGCGTTTTTAAAATCGATTAGTTTAGAAAATCCTGTAGAAAGTTCTAAAATATTTATAGAATCAATTAAGTAAGAAATTAATATCTTCGCCAAATAATAGTTTTATATATGCGCATCGACATCATATCCGTTATACCAGAATTAATGCAAAGTCCGTTTGAATATTCAATAATTAAACGCGCTCAAGATAAAGGTTTGGTAGAAATACACTTTCATAATTTACGAGATTATGCCATAAATAATTATGGTAAAATTGACGACTCACCTTTTGGTGGAGGCGCAGGAATGGTTTTAATGATTGAACCTATTGATAAGTGTATCAATAAATTAAAGTCAGAAAGAAACTATGACGAAATAATTTATATGACGCCAGACGCACCTGTTTTAAACCAACAAATGGCAAATACTTTATCCTTAAAAGGAAATCTAATTATTTTAACAGGCCATTATAAAGGTGTCGATCAAAGAGTGCGAGATTTATTTATTACCAAAGAGATTTCTATTGGTGATTATGTACTTTCTGGAGGCGAATTTGCCACAATAGTTTTATGTGATGCGATTATAAGATTATTGCCAGGCGTTTTAGGAGATGAAACTTCTGCCCTAACCGATTCCTTTCAAGATGATTTATTAGCGCCAGAAGTTTATACAAGACCAGCAGTTTATCAAAACAAAGAAGTACCAAAAGTTTTACTTTCTGGTGATTTTAAAAAAATTGATGAATGGCGAGAACAAAATGCCATAGAAAGAACAGAACGCATTAGACCTGATTTGTTGGATTGAAAACTCTTAGTATAATTATCCTGTATTGGAGTATTGTATATCTTCGTTACAGTATGAGCAGTAATGGTTTAAATGCTCTTACTTCGTATTGTAAAAATAGCACAATTTTTTGAATTTTTCTATTCAAAAATAATAAGGCAAAATTTGAAAAATTTTGCGGACTTCGTTTTACAAAATAAACTTTTGAGTTAAGCAATTAGCCATTATTGCTTATACTGATCTTTGTTGTGCATAGTTTTTATTCTATCTCCTTTATTTCAATTTTTGTTATTTTATTTGATAATTTTAAATTTTTTATATTTAAAATAGAACTATCTCTAACATTCAGAATTTTTTGAATATCCTTTTTTGAATATCCTATACTTTTTAAGTTATCTATTTTTTTTGTGATTAAATCCTGTTCCAATAAACTGTTCTTTAAATCATTCTCTTTATTAGGAAAGTAATATTTGACTATATCAAAAACTTGTTCAACTATTTTTCCTAAACCCACAAAATCGGCAAATCCAGGTGAAGCAAATTTTATTTTAGAAACTTTTAATAGATTGTTAGGTGTTCTATCATTGATTAAAAGCTTTTTTGTGAAGTTTTGGCTAAAGTCTTTGATTAATAAAGAATTGTTGGAAATTGATGCATAGTTTAATTTTTTATATAGTTTTCCATCAATTATTTGTATGTCATTCAAAATTTCAAACTCAAAACCTTGATCTTTTAACTTTATACTTTCAGATAAATTATTCTCTTTCTTATATTTTTTTAAGAATTCAACTTCGTCATCTATAAACTCCAATTCAAGTAATATTTCATAAATTAAATTTAAGCTGTTAAATATATTGATAAAGTCATCTGATGTCCAATTTTTATCAATTTTCAGTCTTAAAATTTTATTTTCGGTTAGTATCTTAATTTTTTCCAATTTTCAAAATGATTTTTTATTATGCACAACGACTTTATATATTGTCGTTTCAATGCAATATATAAAATTGAAATGTAAAGTACGGCAAAATACATGATAAAGTCAAATTAAGTTAACAACTAATTATTTTTCTTTGTGCATCTTCTTTAACTTTGTGCATCTTTGTGAAATAATAAAACCATTAACAACTTGGCGTCTTTGCGCCTTTGCGAGAAACCAATGAAAGTCTACATCGCCGAAAAACCATTTGTAGCAAGAGAAATTACCCAAGTACTTGGCACAAATACAAAACGCAACGGTTTTATTTTGTATTCATATTTATTTCTTAACGATCTTCTTTAGAATAGCATTTTTTTCAAATGAAATTCGCACAAAATAAATTCCTTTTTTCAAGTGTTTTATATTAATAATGGTATCAGTATTGTTTCTAATTTCTACGTTTTCAAGAAATTGTCCAATTTCATTATAAATTACTATTTTTTTTATGTTATTTTCGCCTTCAATTTTAATAAAATCAGTTGTAGGGTTTGGATACATAATAACCTTAGTTAATAGTTCTTCTTCAACAGATAACGGACTTGATAAAGTGGCAAAGAAACTATACGTAATATCACCATTATTTACTCCAGTACCAAAATCTGATTTAAAACAAATTTTATCGCCATCAGGAGAAGCAACAGCCATAGAGGCTTGCGCATAACTGCCTGCACTACTAAAATGATGTCCAAAGTGTTCTACTATACCTGAATCATCTAATTTAACGGCAACCATTTGTCCTGTTTGAGCATTTAAACTATGCGTTATATACGCCCATCCTGGACGATTTATATTTCTACAAGAAATGTGACCATAAACACCAAAGTCAACATTAGTTGTAAGCACTATTGAAGATTGACTTCCGTCTAATTTATGCATATAAAGTTTGCCGCCTCCATATTGACCATAAAACTGTACTAATACTTCAGATCCATCTATTGCGTATCCAAGGTCTCCGTGATTACCATATCTTATAATACGATTTTGAAATTGCATATCTAATGAATTGTAAACTTCTACACCATAATGTAAATTACCATTTTCTATATATTCATCTACCTCATTATCGGTTGCTGTACTGTGATTCCACATAATTACTACAAAATCTCCAGATTGCGATACAGAAACCCAGTCTACATATTTAGGAGCATGATTTGCACCATCAGACCAGCCATCAGGAAAGTTTCTAGTAGTTACTATTTGATATGTTAGTAGATCAAAAATGATAATATCTAAATCGAAAGACCCAACTTCATTTTCTTTTTTACCTACCAAAGCAACATAATGATCGTTTTTGTCAATATTTCCTTCTCCTGGACCTAACTTAATAATTTCATACCCAGATATACTTGCAACTGTTTGAGTTATATTGGTAGATACATTATATTTTTTTATATCGCCATTTTCTCTAAAACTCCATATCACATCTGCATCGGTATTAGACCAATAACTTGGGTACATACTTGACAAACTCTGTTCTTCTTGATAAGTTGTGGCGTTATAGACTTTCCAAGAAGCTATTTTATATCTTGTTTGATCTGCATTCCAAACTTGAGTTTTTGAATATTCGTGAGTTGGATACCAAACTTGCGGATCACCATTACCATCGATATAATTATATACATCTGTAACTCTTGTTATCTCTATAGGACTAGGCACAGAATTGTCTTGTACAGACTGTCCAATATTTGGCATAACAGGTGTGGTTGGTGGCGCTATACTTTGATACTGTCCATCTACAGGGAATTGTGCATTTACTATTTGTAGAAAAAACACTACAAAAAGACTATTTAGTAAAGATTTCATATTCTATTCTTTTTAATTTATATATTCTAGTTTTTAATTTTTTATTTTGTTGAGCAATTAAGACTAACCGTTTTATATTGTAGTTTCAATGCAATATATAAAATTGAAATGTAAAATATATGATAAAGTCAAATTAAGTTAACAACTAATTATTTTTCTTTGTGCATCTTCTTTAACTTTGTGCATCTTTGTAAAATAATAAAACCATTAACAACTTGGCGTCTTTGCGCCTTTGCGAGAAACCAATGAAAGTCTGCATCGCCGAAAAACCATCCGTAGCAAGAGAAATTGCCCAAGTACTTGGCGCAAATACAAAACGCGACGGTTATTTTGAAGGCAATGGTTATGCAGTTACTTACACTTTCGGGCATCTTTGCACACTTTTAGAACCAAAAGATTACAAACCATATTGGAAAAGTTGGGATTTGAATAACCTACCAATGTTGCCAAATAAATTTGAAACAAAGGTAACTACCAACCAAGGTGTTCAGAAGCAATTTAATATTATTAAAAGTTTATTCGATAAAGCAGATTTAGTCATAAACTGTGGTGATGCTGGTATTGAAGGAGAACTTATTCAGCGTTGGGTTATCCAACAAGCAAATTATACTGGCGAAGTACAGCGATTATGGATTTCGTCATTAACTACCGAAGCTATAAAAGAAGGTTTTAAAAATCTGAAACCTTCTAAAGACTACGACAACTTATATTATGCAGGTTTTTCTAGAGCAATTTGCGATTGGTTATTAGGTTTAAACGCCACACGTTTATATACCGTAAAACATGGCGGTTACAAACAAGTTTTATCTGTAGGAAGAGTACAAACACCAACGCTTGCTATGTTAGTGAATAGGCATAAAGAAATTCTAAATTTTAAACCTCAAAAATACTGGGAACTACAAACTATCTACCGAAAAACACTCTTTAAATACGAAGAAGGAAAGTTTTTTAATAAAGAAGATGGCGAAAAATTAGCAACTAAAGTAAAAGAAAGTGATTTCGAAATCACTAAAGTAACCAAAAAGAAAGGAAAAGAATACGCACCAAAATTATTTGATCTTACAGGTTTACAAGTTTATTGCAATAATAAATTTGGTTTTACAGCCGATGAAACTTTAAAAATAGTTCAAAAATTATACGAGCAAAAAGTAGTTACTTATCCAAGAGTTGACACCACTTTTTTACCAAATGATGTGTATCCTAAAGTAAAATCAATCTTAAAGAATTTAACGAATTATAGCAATTTAACTAATTCATTATTAGATGCTAAAATACGAAAATCGAAAAAGGTTTTTAACGATAAAAAAGTAACAGACCACCATGCCATTATTCCAACTGGTGTTCAAAATAATTTGCAATATAATCAACAGCAAGTTTATGATATTATCACCAAAAGATTCATTGCGGTATTTTATGATGATTGTGATATTTCAAGAACTGATGTAATTGGTAATGCTTCGGAAGTAGTTTTTAAAACTACAGGAAAAGAAATTTTAAAAAAAGGTTGGCGTGTTGTATTTGAATCTAATAACACTAAAGTGGAAGAAGATTATAGTTCTATACTACCAAATTTCACAAAAGGAGAAAAAGGCAAACACGAACCAACTTTTTCAGAAAAAGAAACCAAAGCGCCAAGATATTATACCGAAGCTTCTTTACTACGAGCAATGGAAACCGCAGGAAAACAAGTAGATGATGATGAAATGCGAGAATTAATGAAAGAAAATGGTATTGGTCGACCATCTACAAGAGCAAGTATTATAGAAACACTTTTTAGGCGAAAATATGTAGTTAGAAAGAAAAAACAACTAGTACCAACTCAAACAGGAATCGGATTAATAGATATTATTAAAAACGATTTATTAAAATCTGCTACACTAACTGGTCAATGGGAAAAAAGATTAAAAGATATAGAAAAAGGCGAGTTTAATGCTGGTACATTCATCAAAAACATGAAAAAAATGGTGGATAATCTGGTTTATGAAGTTCGTAGCGAGAAAATTAGAGCTAATATTAGTAGTGAGATTTTAGCGAAAAGCGAAAAGGGAAAAATAAAAAGTGAAAAGTTAAAAGTTAAAAGTTCGCTAGTCAATCAAACCTGCCCGAAATGTAATAAAGGCAAAATTCTAAAGGGAAAATCTGCCTTTGGTTGTAGCGATTACAAAAACGGTTGCAGTTTTAAATTACCATTTATATTTAAAGGAAAAAAAATATCCGAAAATCAATATTTACGCCTAATTCATAAAGGTAGTACCGTAAATTTAAAAGGGTTTACTACAAATAATGGTAAAGTTGACGGTTTAATTAATTTTGATACTGATTTTAATTTGATTCTACAGTCTAAGAATAATACCATTTCTTCTAAGGAAAAAGAGCAACTAATTTGCCCGAAATGTAAAACAGGAATTGTTTTAAAAGGTAAAACTGCTTATGGTTGTTCGGAATACAAAACTGGTTGTAATTTTAGATTTTCTTTTGATGAAATTCGTAAGAAAGCAAACAATAACAAACTTACTAAAGAACTAATAATTAACATCTTAAATAATGTTATTTAAATATTAAAATGACTTAATTATTAATATTTATTTTTAATTACTTCGCAGGAATTAAATTATTTTTTATAACGCAACGGACTAATAATTTTTACATCACTAAAAGCAATAACTCCTCTAATTACAGAATCAATAGTTGTTTTTAATGCGTCTACTAATTGCATTTTTAATTGTGATTTATGATAAATCAAACTAATTTCTCTTGCAGGAACTGGTTTTTGAAATTCACGTAGGTGTTTTTTATCTTTTTCACTTAAATCTAAAGTCTGTAGATAAGGTAATAGCGTCATGCCCAAACCTTCTTTAGAAAGTTTGATTAATGTATTAAAATTACCAATGGTTAATTGAAAAGAGTCTTCTTTGCTATGCAATGACTTACATAAGTTTAAAATATTATCCTTAAAGCAATGTCCATCTTCTAATAATAAAATATCATCAATATCTAAATCATCCACAGTAATTTTAGATTTTTTAAACAAACGATGGCTTTCAGAAACAAAACCCACAAATGGTTCGTAATATAAAACCTGTTCTTTTATTGTATTTATCTCTAAAGGTGTTGCCACAATCGCAGCGTCTATATAACCTTCTTTTAATTTTTTTATAATTTCTGATGTTGTTAATTCTTGAATAATTAAATTAACTTTCGGGTATTTCTTAATAAAAGTCTTTAAAAATAATGGTAATAATGTTGGTGTGATTGTTGGAATAATTCCTAAAATAAAATCGCCACCAACATAACCTTTCTGCTGGTCTACTAAATCTGTTATTCTACTACTTTCATCTAATACAACTTTTGCTTGCTGTATTACCTTAGCACCAATGCTTGTTATCTCTATTGGTTTTTTCTTCCGATTAAATATCTGTATATCTAATTCCTCTTCTAACTTTTGTATTTGCATACTTAAAGTTGGTTGCGTAACAAAGCAATTTTCTGCCGCTAAAGTGAAGTTCTTATATTTAGCAACCGCTAATAAATATTTTAATTGAGTAATTGTCATTATAATTTATACTTATAGTTACTGTAAAAATATAAATTATAATTATTAAAGATGTTATTTTCAATAAATAATTTAATAAAATAAGATATTGCATTAAAACGACAATATATAAAGTCGTTCGTGTACAATTATCCAATACAGATAAATAATAATTAATTTAGAATTTCTATAAATTTATTTTCATTAATTTTCATTAATTTGCATTAAATTACAACAATGCAAAAACTACTAATAATATCTTCTGTTTGGGTAGAACCAAATTCTTCTGCTGCTGGCAGTAGAATGTTGCAATTAATAGCTTATTTTTTATCTCAAAACTATACAATCACTTATGCAAGTACTTCTTCAGAAAGTGATTTTTCAGTAGATTTATCTTTAAAAGGAATAGATACTGTAAACATTAAAATTAATGATGCCGAATTTGATGTGTTTATCGAGAAATTAAACCCACAAATAGTATTGTTTGATCGTTTTATAACCGAAGAACAATTTGGTTGGAAAATAGCAGAAATTCTTCCTGATACATTACGAATTTTAGACACCGAAGATTTACATTTCTTAAGAAAAACTCGTGGAATTTCCATTAAAAACAAAACAACATTTAATATTAAAGATTGTCTAAAACAAGAAATTACCAAACGAGAAATTGCCAGTATTTTACGCTGTGATTTATCTTTAATTATTTCTACTTATGAGTTGAATTTATTGCAAAATCTATTTAAAATTGATAAAAATATATTGCACTATATTCCGTTTTTATTAGATAGTTTATCTATTAAAGAAATCAATAAAACACCAAGTTTCGAAGAACGAAAACACTTCTACTTTGTTGGTAATTTTTTACATCAACCAAATACTAATTGTGTTTTATTTTTGAAAAAAGAAATTTGGCCTAAAATCAGTCAAAAATTACCAAATGCCGAATTACATATTTATGGCGCATATATGCCAGAAAAAATAAAACAGTTACACAATAAAAAAGAACGCTTTATCATTAAAGGTCGAGCAGAAAATCTAAATATTATCATTCAGAATGCAAAAATCTGTCTAGCGCCATTATTATTTGGCGCAGGAATAAAAGGCAAATTTACAGAAGCAATGCAAAACGGCACACCAAGTATTACAACATCTATTGGCGCAGAAGCAATGCACAAAGAATTGGATTGGCCTGGTGTGATTTCCGATGATTCCAATGGAATTATAAACGCATCTATAGAACTTTACACCAATAAAACACTTTGGTTAATTGCACAACAAAATGGTATCAAAATAATTAATGAATGTTATAATAAATCTGAATTTTCAAATAAATTAACTTTAAAAATTAATGCTATTTTAAATAATTTAAAATTACATAGACAACAAAATTTTATGGGCGAATTATTACAGCATCACACATTAAAAAGTACCAAATATCTATCTAAATGGATTGAAGAAAAAAACAAATTACAATCTAATACCAATACCTAAAGAAAACGTTTCCGCTTTAGCAGCATGTGCTTTTAAGGTAAAAGAACCGAATAATTTATCTTTAAAATAATATTTAAAACCTACTCTTTCATAAATTCTACCTTCAAACACAATTGGGTAATAAACATAATAACCTAATTGGCCAATGATAGATAATTTATTAATAAATAATTCGTGCCCAACAAAAACACCTACTCGCTTAAAATCTCCTTTTTCAAAAGTAGCATCGGTAATTGCTTTTATATCAATAAAATCTTTTAAACTATAATTTACAAACAACTCACTACCAAATTGTAAGGCAGATTTTTGATTTAATCTTTTGTCGACATACGCAGCGATTACAAAAAATGGTTTTATCCCAGAACCTATAAAGTCCGATTCGTTTGCACCAAATTTAAACTCGAAATTGTAATTTATTTTTTTATCTATTATTTCCTCTTTATCTGAATTCGAGATATATTCAATTATAGCATTATTCGCATTCAAATTATAATTCAAACCTATGGTTGCTGCCCAAATATTCAGACCTGTATTTGGCGATTTAAAACTTGCATTTGAAGTATGCATAAAAGTTAAACCTGCATTAACACCAACATTTTTTAGGATATTTTCACGCTGATAATATAATCTAAACGAAACACTTGCATTTAATTTAGTACCAAATGCAACATTTTTTGGGTTAGTTACTTTATCGTATGGTTTTGTATTGTAACCAACGCCAAAACTTGGTCTAAGCACAAATTGATTCTTGTTTGTTCTATTAAAAAAATAAAAATTATAATGGCCGTAAAAGGAATACACATCACCTAAAACTTCATTTTTATTATCTTGATAAGCAAACGAAAAACCATAATCAGGGTAATTAAAACGTTCTTGCCATTGCTTTTCACCAAAGGTTTTTTTATTCCAACTTAACAAAACACCTGTTGGATGATCTACTAAAAAATGCCCAACATTTTCATTATGTTTTAATATGTTTCCATAAAAATATTCCGCTTGCACATAAGAATAACTTTTAATATTCTTATCAAATATTAAATCTTGCTCTAAATTATCTTCTTGACTAAAATTCAAAAAGAAGGAACTTAAACAAATTATTAAAACGAATATTCTCATAATTTTAACTACAATATCTACAAAACTATATTATTTGAAAAACAAACGATAATAAAAACTAGGTTTTGTTAATAATTTTTTCTTTTCAACATCTTCTAAAGTGCCTATTAAAAACTCTCGCAAAGCATCATTTTTATTCGCTTTATTCACCACAAAATTAAATAATTTCGGGTATTTACACAAGTTTTGTAAAGTTCTACTCACTTTAAATTCTTTAGACATTAATCGGTAAATTTCCTTATCATATTTAAAAGTCTGAACCTTTGAAAAATCATTTAATTCAAAACATTTTTTAAGGCGCTCTGCTGCTACTCTACCGCTGCGTATAGCGTTTGCTATTCCTTCGCCAGAAAACGGATCGATTAAACCTGCGGCATCACCTAATAATAAAACCCGATTACTCGATATTTTACGTTTTTTTGAACCTAATGGTAATCCGAAACCTTTCATAGTTTCTAAAGGTTCGGCATTTTTAAAACGTTCTTTTAAATTTGGATGATTCTGAATTAAATCTGCTAATACTTTTTTAAGATTCACCTTCTTTTTAGAAACATAAGATGACAACATACCAATCCCAATATTCGCTTCATTATTTGGTAACGGAAAAATCCATAAATAACCTGGTAAAACGTCTTTAAAAAAGTGTAGTTCGATAAAATTTTCTTCATGAAAATTAGATACATTTTTATAATAAACACGTAAACCAGCACTATAATGATTGTGTTCTACTTTATTCTGAATTGTTTTTTTATTTACAATAGAATGTGCTCCGTCGGCACCTAAAACAACGTTTGTTTTGAATTTTGAATTTTGAATTTTAGATTTTGAATTCGCAGAGTAACCAAGTAATTCTCTGTGAATCTCTGTGTTTCTCTGTGAATCTCTGTGTAATAACTTAGCATCTCGCAAAGTCGCAGAGTCGCTAAGTAATTCTCTGTGAATCTCTGTGTTCCTCTGTGAATCTCTGTGTAATAATTTCACGTCAACCGAAACAAATTCATCCGAAACAACAACATCTAAAACTCTGCAATTCTCCACAATAGTAATATTGTTAAACTGCTTTAATTCTTCAAATAAAAAATTATCAAAATCAATCCGCTTAGAAATATAACCGAACTTTTTTTCGCCTTTATAATAAAACGGAATATCTAAAAATTGCTGATTTGGTGCCACAATTTTAACACCATAAGAAGGTGTTTTATGTGCAAATTTCTCAAAACGCTTTGCCAAATCGGTATCAATCATTTCAAACTGATTCAAAACATCAACACTCAAAGCATCGCCACAGGTTTTATCTCTCGGGAATTGTTCTTTCTCTAACAAACAAACGGACAGATCTTGCTTAGCCAATTGCATAGCAGCAATAATACCTGCTGGACCAGCACCAACTATTATAACATCAAATTGTTTAGAGTTCATTAAACGTTTTCTTTTTGTTAATAAAGTGTTGCTTTACAATACTTTTTGCATAAAAATAGTTCTCTATTTTATTCGGAATTTCTTTTCGTTTTTTTAAAGTTTTAAAAATATTGGCATAAAAACTAAAATGTGCTTTAATAATAGCAAATGTATGTAATGGTTTTAATTCTAAAAAGAATTTAATACCTGCGATACCATCTAAAATTAATCGAAAAAATAATTTAAAAAACAGGTTTTTACTTGGTGCGTTTTTTAGTAAATTAATTAAGGAATTTCTAAAATTTAAAAACGTTTTTTTAGGATTTCCTTCTTTTAATGTTGCACCACCAATATGATACACAACCGAATTGCCATTATACTTAATTACATAACCTAAATTTTTGGCACGCCAACATAAATCGATTTCTTCTTGATGTGCAAAAAAGTCCTTATCAAAACCGTTTAGTTCTTCAAAAATAGTTTTTCGAATAAAAAAACAGGCTCCAGAAGCCCAAAATATTTCTTGCGCTGTATTATACTGTTGTGTATCTGTTTCTAATGAATTAAAAATTCTTCCTCTACAAAACGGATATGCATATTTATCTATAAAACCGCCTGCTGCACCAGCATACTCAAATTTTATTTTGTTTTTATAATCTAATATTTTTGACTGAATAATTGCTGTATTTTCTTC
>JAMONN010000088.1 GCA_027065775.1 Flavobacteriaceae bacterium
AGGTATTTATTCATTTGGTATTCATTATCATACTTAGCAATATAAAACTCTACACTTTCTTTGTATTTTATATTTAATGATTTATATTCTTCTGCAGTGATTTTTTGAAAATGATTTACATCATATGTGTTATTAACTTGAATTTCATTTTGGACTAATTCATTTTTTTTAAAATTCAATAATGAATTTAGTATGTGAATTAGGATAGCTTCAATACTTACTCTATTACTTCGGTTACCTGATGCTTTTGTTGGATGCTTTTTAAAAGATTCATAGCACATTGTCATTTGAAAAATTATATCCTCAAAAGATAATGATTTAATAAAATCATCATGAGTTTTTGACTCTTCAAACCAATATAATTGGTTAGATTTAATGTATGATAGTTCCTTATAGAAAATTTTTAATTGACTATCATTTTTAAATATCGAAAAACTTTTCCAATGTAAAGGATGATTGAATACTTCACTTAACTTAATAATTTTTATAAGTGTTTGCTTACTTTTTGAATTGAAAAAAAGTTTTAGAAAAGATTCGTTTGGTTGAATGCCATTTCTTAAATAAGAGAATAATAAATCTTCGAAAAAAGTCTCTTTGATGAGTTTATTAAACCATTTAATAGGTAAATTAGATTGCCAAAAAGAATTGGAATCTTTTTCATTACTTAGGTACTTAGTACGTTTTAAATAAACATGAACATCATTGTAATTTGATGTCGTTAAAAGTTTATTTAATTTATTCTGTTTAGCATTATTATCTTTCATTGTTTAAATATTTAGTTAATCATAAAAGATCATATTTAAACGTAAGATTATACAAAATTAATTATTTTTTTAATAGTAACCAAAAATTAGATCGTTTCATTTATATTTACTTTGTATCACTTCCTCTTTAATTCATCTAATGTCTTTCCGTTTTTATCTTTCCATGACATCCAACCATTTGCAGAACGTCCTAGAATTGTAGCTGCAGCAGCACTAGGAGAATTAAAGATATAATCTTGCTGAAACACGTAAACATTTTTTTCAATCTTTAGAACACCATTTTCTAATAAACGCTTTCTTAAATGACCAATCCATTTATTCATCCCTTTTGTAGTTTCTATATTTACTTTACCATCTTTATATACTAAGAAACCATCATCTGTTAATTCTCCAACTGCTGACGCTTCTTTACTCTGACAATAAAACAATTCTTTATTAGACTTTGCTTTACGTTTTTCTTCAAATATTGGATAACCTAAGGTTGCTAATAATATTTTAGCTGTGTCAAAGTTATCTAGTAAATCATACTCTCTACTTTCGCTTATAGATGGCTTTTTAGAACCAGTATCATTATCTGAGACGTATCTACCTATTTCTTTTGCTTTCGCTAAGCAGTAATGCTCTAAATATTTACCATCTGTTTTGGTATACTCATCTGTTTTAGTAGTAATGATAACACAATGTGTCCAAAAGTCTTTGTTACGGTTATGTGATTGAATACGCTTAAAACAATCTTCGCCTTCACCAATATATACTAATGGTTTTGTACCATCTTCTGTAGTGCCAAACAAAAAATAAACACCTGTAAAATGTACCATGTCTCGTTTGGTTACTTCTAGTAATTTGTTTCTAGGAAACATAATAGCTTTTACTAATCTATTGGTTATTTCTGCCTCTTTGATGCTTGTTGGCGAACCGTCTGGTAAAAATATTTGTATGGTTTGTGGTCTGTTCATTTTCATAATTATTTAATTAAACCTATTTCTTTTGCAATATCCTTTTCAAATTTAGCCAATGGTTTTTTATTAAAATCATCTGGATTATAATGATTACGTATTGCAAGTTCATATAACTCTTTTTCACTATTTGCCCATTGATTACCCTGATTATCAATAAATACATTTTTATAAATATCACGAATTTTTTTTTTGTTTGTTTTTCTTTGTAATTTAATAAAACATTTTACAATATATTTATAGTCATTATATATATGATCTAACTTAAAGACTTTAATATTTTCTTTAATCTGATTATTAAGGTTTAGTATATTTGAAGTATCTATTTTTAATTTGAGTTCTTTTTTATCTCCAAAAAATGCCATTGGGTTTCTAGGTTTGTAAGTGAATTTTGCATTTTCCTTTTCAAAACTACTTAAATAAGGATGAAAATGGGAATCTAACTTAAATGGAATATCCCCCTTCAAATTAGAATTGCATATATGACAACTAGGTATCATATTATAGAATGAAAGAGTTAATAAAGGGTATTTAGATTGAGGGAAAAAATGATCTATTTCTGGACGAATTATTTTTTCAACACAATTTGTTACTGTTAAGGTGTAATTTCTATTACAGTATAAACATGAGCGAGCACTTAAAGCCTCTGTAAGTTTGTAAGCACCCCAATTTTGAGAATAGACTGAACTATTTTTTTTGGAAAATTCAGAATAATCAAAAAGAAAGCTTATTAATCTTTTTGTCTGTGTTGTTTTTTTATTAAATGTAGAATCGTATTTATCACTTTCATTTATCAAAAAACAAGGTTTTTCAATTAATAAATTACGTATTCTAGTAGTGTTGAAATAATCTAATTGTTTTTTTAGTTCATTTATGATGTTTAGTTTATTTGGAAATATGCGAAATTGTGAATTAAAAAAATTATCCGTTTTATTTATAGACTTTACCTTCCGAGATACTCCTTTTCTATTTTTAGTTTTTGTCGTTGACTTTTCTAAAAACCAATTGATAGACTGGATTTTAACAACATATGAGCCTTCAATATTTGTTAAATCTAAATTAAATTTTTTCTTATGAATTTTAGATCTTTTTCCATAAAAATCTAAGCATAATTTCAGTACTTCTTTTTTTAAAGTAAAAACTTCAGTAATGTATTTAGTGTGATTAATGCTTGCTGATTTTAATATTTTATCCGAAATACTAACCATTATTTTCAAGTTTTTTTAATTGGAATTCAATTTGTTTTTGTTTTTGTTTTAGTTGAAGTATTTTTCGCTGATT
>JAMONN010000089.1 GCA_027065775.1 Flavobacteriaceae bacterium
ACTTATAGTGATGTAATCTCTATTCTTAACGGAATGTAAAGATGTTTTGGTAAAGACGTTTTGGCAAAACGTCTTTACCAAAACGTCTTTACTAGGCATAAAAAAAGTCCCAACTATTTCTAGTGGAACTTTGTATTTAAAGTATTTACGTTTTACAAACGCATTACTTTTCATAATATAGATTTAACGCAATGCTTTACCTTTTTTATCGTAAAAACGATAATTTAAGTATTGGTATGCGTCTCTTGGTAAAATTTTAATCCATTTCTTATTTTTAAGAAACCATTTTTGCTGTATAGAAGGAAATCCCTTTTGTAAATATGCTGCAATAAACGGATGTACATTTAGTACTAAACCATTGTATTTTGGGTGACTAATAAGTCGGTCTAAATCGTTTTCTATTTTTTCGATTAAAACGATTGGCGCTTCGACTACTCCATTTTTATTAGGATTAGGTTCTCTTGTAGTAATTACACGTTCTTGCCTAACTCGTTGTCTGGTAATTTGCATTAAACCAAACTTACTTAAAGGTAATATTTTGTGTTTTGTTCTACTCGATTTCATTTCGGCTTTAAAGAACTCAAAAAGTTTGTTTCTGTGTTCTGCTGCACGCATGTCAATAAAATCTACTACAATAATGCCGCCCATATCACGTAATTGTAACTGACGAGCTATCTCGGCAGCAGCAATTAAGTTTACTTCTAATGCAGTATCTGCTTGTGAACTATTTTTATTGGAACGATTGCCACTATTTACATCAATAACATGTAAAGCTTCCGTGTGTTCAATTACAAGGTAAGCACCTTTTTTCATGGACACTGTTTGTCCAAATGCGGTTTTAATTTGTCTTTCGATATTTAATTTTTCAAAAATTGGTACTGTTGCATTATAGTGCTTTACTATAGAAACTTTGTTAGGAGCAATTCGCTCTAGATAATCTTTCAATTCTGCTACTAAATCCTTATCGTCACATAAAATTTTTGTAAATGAATCGTTAAAAATATCTCTTAAAATAGAAGAACCTCTATTCATTTCTGACAATACCTTAACAGGTATTTTTGAATGTTGGTTTGCTATTTGTTTGCAAAGAGTTTTCCAACGTTCTAATGAATTTTGTAAGTCTCTATCTAAATCTGCTACTTTAATATCTTTAGCAACTGTTCTTAATATAACACCAAAACCATTTGGTTTAATGCTTTTCACTAATCTTTTTAATCTTTCCTTTTCTTTTCGATCTTCAATTTTTTGAGAAACTGAAATCCTATTAGAAAAAGGTACTAAAACCAAATAACGTCCTGCAATAGATATTTCTGAACTTATTCTTGGGCCTTTAGTAGAAATTGGTTCCTTTACAACTTGAACCAATATATTTTGTTTAGATTTTATTACATCATCAATCTTTCCTCCTTTATCAATATCTTGTTCAAAGGAAAAGTTTTTTAATGTATAATCTATTTTTTTACCTGATCGTAATGATTTTACGAATTTATTTAAAGAAGAAAACTGAGGTCCTAAATCATGGTAATGTAAAAAAGCATCTTTCTTATGACCTACATTTACAAAGGAAGCATTTAAACTACCTAAGGTTTTTTTTACGCTGGCTAAAAATATATCACCAACCGCAAACTCATTATCGTTTTTGTCTTTATGTAATTCAATCAATCTACCTTGTTTTAATAAGGCAAAATCTATATCAGAGGAATTTGATCTAATAATTAATTCTGTATTCACTCTGTTAATTTTTTATACCAAACAATTTTTATACTTAACTTTTAAGTATTTTTAATTTGTTCGGAAGGTTAATAAAGTTTACAAACGAAAATTAAATTATTAATTTTCTATGTCAAAGAACTTAAGATGTTAAGAAAATAAAGTGTAATATAATACACCTTAAATTTCAATAAAATTAAAGGCGCTTTTAAGAAAAAACGCCTTTAACTAAATTATTTTTTCTTATGTCTGTTTCTTCTACTTCTTTTTTTACGTTTGTGCGTAGAAATCTTTTTACGTTTTCTTTTTTTACCACTTGGCATATTTTATCTATTTTAAGATGAATAAATTATTTTACTTTTACTTTTGATTTTACCGCTTCTAAAAATATTTTCGCAGGTTTAAATGCAGGTATATTATGTGCTGGTATTTTTATTGTTGTGTTTTTTGTAATGTTTCTTCCTGTTTTTTCAGCACGTTTCTTAATAATAAAACTACCAAAACCTCTTAAGTAAACATTCTCGCCACTTTCTAAAGAGTTTTTAACTTCTGTCATTAAGTCTTCAACTACTCTTAAAACATCCGCTTTTTCCATTCCTGATTTATCAGCAATATTCGAAACAATTTCTGCTTTTGTCATTATCTATTTTTTATAAGTTTTTATTCTAAATTTTAGAACGGCAAAGATATACTTTTTTTCATCTAAATTAAAAGTTAATTGATTAAATTTTAATGCAATAAAATTATATTATTGCAGTGTAAAAATATTAAGTTTTTAAAGTAATCATGTTGTTTTCTGCAAAATTAATAAATTGGTATCAAAAAAATCAACGAAATTTTCCGTGGCGAGAAACTAAAAACCCATATTTTATTTGGCTTTCGGAAATTATTTTACAGCAAACAAAAACAGAACAAGGTTTACCTTATTATATAAGGTTCATAGAAAAATATCCAACTATCACAGATTTAGCTAATGCGGACGAAATGTCGATATTAAAATTATGGCAAGGTTTGGGTTATTATTCACGTGCTAGAAATTTACATTATTCTGCAAAATATATTGTTAATGAACTACATAGCGTGTTTCCAAAAAACTATAAGGAATTATTAAAACTAAAAGGTGTTGGTGATTATACCGCATCTGCAGTTGCATCGATATGTTATAATGAAAAAACTGCGGTAGTCGACGGAAATGTGTATCGTGTTTTAGCAAGATATTTCGATATGGATATCGCAATTAATTCTGGCAAAGGAATAAAAGATTTTAAATTACTTGCGCAAGAATTATTACCAAAATCTAATTATGGTTTGTATAATCAAGCAATTATGGATTTTGGAGCAACTGTTTGTACACCAAAAAGAACAAAATGTACTACGTGTATTTTTAATGATAGTTGCCTAGCATTACAGAAAAAAAAGATCCATGTGCTACCAGTTAAAATACGAAAAATTAAAATAAAAAAACGTTATTTTAATTATTTCGTTTTTTTAGATAAAAGCAACAATACTTTAATTAATATAAGGTTAGGTAAAGGTATTTGGCAGAATTTATATGAATTCCCTTTATATGAGTCAACTAAAGAAATATTTGAAATTGATGAAAGTTTATTTCCTAAAAATATTATAAAAAAAAATATTCTGTCCGTAGATCTTTTTAATGAAAAAATAATTCAACACAAACTATCGCATCAACATATATTTACTAAATTTTGGTTAGTAAAATTAGATGTAAATCTTGTAGGATCTATTCCTTTTTATAAAATAGAAGAATATCCTATTTCAACACTTGTTCATAATTTTTATACCACATTTATAAAATTAATATAAATTTCAGTACTTTTGATATGTAAAACAAAATATGGCAAGTACATTAAATAAAGTTATGCTAATTGGTCATTTAGGCGACACAATAAAAATGCATTTTTTTGAAGGCGGTAATTGTATAGGTAGATTTTCGTTAGCAACTAACGAAAGTTATACCAATAAAACTACTGGTGAAAAAGTCACTACAACAGAATGGCATAATATAGTTGTACGTAATAAACTTGCCGAAACTTGCGAAAAATATTTAAGTAAAGGCGATAAAGTTTTTGTAGAAGGTCGATTAAAGACAAGACAATGGCAAGATGATGCTGGTAATAATAAAAACACTACCGAAATTCATATTTATGACATCATGTTTTTGAAAACTAAAAAATTCTTAGAAGGTAAAAAACCTTCCAACGAAAAAGAAATTGAAAATAATACCAAAAAAGATAATTTACCATTTTAACTTAACCTAATTTTAATTGGATCCAGAACCCATAAGTTTATTTCTAGTCATACCATATAATGGTTTTTTACTCATTCAACTGCTAATATTATTAGTTCTATTAATTCTTTCTGCATTGATTTCGGGTACTGAAATTGCGTTTTTTTCACTCTCAAAATACACTTTAGATAATGCAATCGACAATAATCAAAAAGGCATTCAAACAGTAATTGAACAACTTAAAAAACCAAAAAAATTATTAGCAACCATATTAATTGCCAATAATTTTATTAATATTTTATTTATTATTTTATTTAAAAATGTTGGCGATTACTTTTTTGGCGATATAGAATCTGCCGTTATAAAATTTTTATTAGAAGTAGTTTTGGTCACTTTTTTAATCCTACTTTTTGGCGAAGTTTTGCCTAAAGTTTATGCAAATAGAAATCCGTTAAAATTTGCTTTATTCATGTCAAAACCGATTAAAGTATTAAATTATTTATTTTCTTTTGTAAGTATTCCATTAATGGGATTAACTAATATTGTAGAGAAAAAATTCTCTAAAAAGCAATCCGATTTTTCAGTAGACACCTTAAACGAAGCTTTAAAATTAACCTCTAAAAACACGACTAAAGAAGAGAAGAAAATATTAGAAGGTATTGTAAATTTCGGAAATACAGAAACCGTACAAGTTATGCGTCCAAGAATTGATGTTTTTGCAATTTCTGAAGAAGAAAAATTTGAAGAAATATTACCCAGAATTATTAAAAACGGTTATTCAAGAATACCAGTTTACGAAGAAAATATAGATACCATTAAAGGAATACTATATACTAAAGATTTATTAGCACATCACACAAAAAAGACCTTTAAGTGGCAAAATTTAATTCGCGAAGCATTCTTTGTTCCTGAGAATAAAAAATTAGATGATTTATTACTTGAGTTTAAAGGTAAAAAAAACCATTTAGCTATTGTAGTAGATGAATATGGCGGCACTTCAGGCATCATAACTTTAGAAGATATTATTGAAGAAATTGTTGGTGATATAAGTGATGAGTATGATGACGATGATATTGCTTACTCAAAATTAGATCAGAACAACTATATTTTTGATGCTAAAATAGCATTAAAAGATTTTTATAAGATTTTGAATTTAAACGAAGGTGATTTTAAAAATATCGAAGGTGAGGCAGAAACACTTGCTGGTTTAATATTGGAAGTCTATGAACAGTTTCCTAAAAAAGAAGATGTAATAAAAACAGAAAAACTTACGTTTACTATTGAATCCTTAGATAAAAAAAGAATCAAACAAGTTAAAGTCACTTTAAATTATTAAAAGTCAGTGTTCAGTTTTGTAGGTTAAAAAACAAATAAACAAAAATGTTTTATATTATTCCATTAAATTCATGCCGAAACAAAAAAAATAAAAGATACACTCTATTATTTTCATGCTTATTACTTGTTTTTTCTTGCACTAAAGAAACATTTCCAAAACCAACAGCTTATTTAAGTCTTACTAGGGCAGAGGTTATTTATAAAACTACAGATAGTAACTGCCCATTTGAATTTGAAATACCAAAAACTGCAAAAATATTAGTAAATAACAAATGTTGGTTAAAAATAAAGTATCCAAAATTAAAAGCGACTGTAGATATTACTTACAGACCAATAACTAATAATTTAAGAGAATTATTGATTGAATCGGAAAAACTCACCACAAAACATACAGTAAAAGCAGACAGAATAAGTATTTCACCGTTATTCGAAAACACAAAAGAAAAAGTCTACGGTAAAATAAGTGATGTGATTGGCAATGCAGCTTCGCCATTACAATTTCAAATAACCGATAGTATAAATCATTTTATTACAGGTGCGGTTTATTTTAATGTACAACCTAATTATGATTCTATTTATCCAGCAATTCGTTTTATAGAAAAAGATTTGAAACATCTAATCGAAACTACAAAGTGGAAATGATGAAAAAGAGTTTAGTATTTTATAAGTAATTGACGACCAATCAATTACATAAAATAATTTTATATCGTGATAATTCATGGTTAAATTTTCAGAAACTAAAGCGAAATACACTAAAACAGATAGTTTTAACGACATTTTAGACCAATAAATGATTAAACAAATAAGTAAATACATTTTCTTTTATAATATTTTTTGTACTTTGCACACATATTAATCAAATAAGAAACAAAATGAGAAAATTATTTACAATTGCAATTGCAATTTTATTTAGTAGTACACTATTTGCTCAAACAGTAGTTACTGGTAATGTGAAAGACGCAAAATCAGGCGACCCACTTCCTGGAGTTAATATTAAAGTGGTTGGTAAATCTTTAGGTACAGCAACCGATTTTGACGGTAATTATTCCTTAAAGGTAAATCAAGAACCACCATTTGATGTTATAGTTACTACTTTAGGTTTTGGATCACAAACATTAAATGTTACGGAGAAAAACCAAACATTAGATGTTACTTTAACCGAAAATGCTTCTGCTTTAGATGAGGTTGTAGTTTCGGCATCTAGAACACCAGAAAGTGTTAGAGAATCTCCTGTTACTATCGAAAGAATGGATGCTAGAGATATCGCAAACTCAGCATCAGCAAGTTTTTATAATAGTATTGAAAACTTAAAAGGTGTAGATGTTAACACAAGTAGTTTGACTTTTAACTCTGTAAATACACGTGGTTTTGCAACGATAGCAAATACTAGATTTGTACAGTTAATTGATGGAATGGATAACGCATCTCCAGCATTAAATTTTGTAATGGGTAATCTAGTAGGTATGAATGAATTAGACGTGAATTCTGTAGAATTATTACCAGGCGCATCTTCTGCACTTTATGGTGCTAATGCATTTAATGGTATTTTATTCATGACAAGTAAAAACCCTTTTGACCATCAAGGTGTTAGTTTATATGTTAAAAAAGGACTTACAGATTCTGATGCAGGTGGAGAAAATGCCTATACAGATATGGGTATTAGAGTAGCAAATGCATTTAGTGAAAAATTTGCAGCCAAAGCTTCTTTTTCTTACTTAAAAGGTACAGATTGGATTGCTAATGATACAAACCAATATGATTTTGTTGCTGCTGGTGAAGCAGATGCTATTACAGCATCAGGAACAAACCCTTACGCTCACAATGGAGTAAATATTTATGGTGATGAAGCTGCAACAACTTTAGATTGGGATGCAATTACTGGTGCTCCAGTTGGAACTTTTGGTTCATCATTGGTTGGAAGACAAGGTTATGCTGAAGCAGATTTAACAGATTATGAAGCTAAAAGTGTGAAAACAGATATTTCTTTAAACTACAGACCTTTTGCAAATGATTTAGAGGTAATTGCTAATTATAGAATTGGATTTGGAAATGCAATTTATCAAGGAACAAATAGGTATCAATTAAAGGATTTTACAATGCAACAAATGAAATTTGAGGTTAGAAATGATAATTTTTTCTTAAGAGCTTATAGAACTATTGAAGATGCAGGTAATACTTATGATATGAACTTTACAGGTTTAAATATGCAAAGACAATTCAAATCTGACGCTGACTTTTTCGGAGATTATGCTACTGGTTATTTAGGTGCGGTTACAGGTAATGCTGGAGTTGTGCCAATATTAACATCACTAGGTTTAACACCTGGTGTTCCGTCTGACGCACATATTTTTGGAAGAATTTTAGCAGAAAACAGATTACCAAATGGAGATGTTTTTAACCCATTAGACCCAAGAGGTGCAAGATTAATTCCTGGTACGTCAGAATTTGAAAATGCATTTAATACAGTAACTAGTGATTCAAATATATTAACAGGTTCGCTATTTAAAGATAACACATCTATGAATGTTGGTGAAGGTAACTATAATTTTAAATCGTTATTAAATGATGTTATTGATTTGCAAGTTGGTGGTAATTATAGAGGATATGATCTAAACTCTTCTGGTACTATTTTCACAGATAGTGCAATTAATGGTGGTGCTATTCAATACCAAGAATATGGTGCCTATGTACAAGCTATCAAAAAATTTATGGATGATAGATTAAAAATATCTGCATCGGTACGTATGGATAAAAATGAATTTTTCGATGCTAACATATCACCAAGAGTTTCTTTAAACTACGGTGCAGGAGATAATAAACAACATAATTTTAGAGCATCTTTTCAAACAGGATTTAGAAACCCTGATACACAATCTTTATTTATCGGTTTTGATGTTGGACCGTTATTATTAGTTGGTTCTGCTGAAGGGAATTTAGATGCAGTACTACCTAATACACACTTAACTGCTAGAGATACTTATAACAATTCTTGGACGCTATCTTCTTTCTTAGCATTTAGAGATAGTGGATTTGCAGACCCATCTCTTTTAGAAACAGTTGTAACTGATTTAGTACAACCTGAAGAAGTAACTGCTATCGATGTTGGATATAGAGGTAAATTAGGTAAAGTTTCTGTAGATTTAAATGGTTACTTTAATAGTTATGACGGTTTTATTAGTAATACTAGAGTATTTACTCCTGGTTCAGGTAGTGTTTTTGACGCTTCTGGTTTTACTGGTTTAACTACGGGTCGTGCTTTTCAATTATACACAAACTCAGATGCTGATATTTCATCTTATGGTGGTTCGGTAGGTTTAAGTACAAGAGTTGGTAATGGTTTCAAGATTGGTGTAAATTATACTTATGCTAAATTAGATTTCGATCAACAATCTTCTCCTGACTTTACTTCAAACTTTAATACTCCAGAACACAAAGTGAAATTCTCTTTAGGGAATGCAAACTTATTTAAAAACTTTGGTTTTAATATTAATGGAAGATGGAGTGATGAGTTTTTATGGGAGGCAACTGCTGCTAACGGAATCATAGAAGACAGATTCGTAGTAGATGCACAATTAAATTATAGATTACCAAAATGGAAGTCTACTTTTAAGTTAGGTGGTTCAAACTTAACTGGCGAAGAATATAGAGGTTCTATCGGTGGAGGAAACATTGGTTCTCAATACTTTGTTTCTTGGGTTATAAATAACTAAGAATATAAAATTATGTGACGTCCTAATATAGTGTTACAGAATTAATAATTCAAAGGTAGTGATTTTTTATCACTACCTTTTTTCATTTTATATTGTTTTCTTTTGATTATATTTTGTTTGTGCATCTGATTAGGAGTCAACATATAATTAGATAAATGTGGTCTATAATTATTGTATATTTCTATTGCATTTTGTACTAAATTAGTATCATATTTATCAATGTCAAATTCTTGTTCAAAACTCCATTTACTCGTTCTGCAATAGCATTTTCATAAGGATTAATAATCCTTGTTCAATCTCTTGAACAATCTGTAATTTTAAACTTAAACTGTAATCTTTTTGTGTACGCTTTTTGTAATTTGAATCTGGTAATCCCATAAATAAATAATGTTTAGTGTAACACTATATTAGGACGGGACACCATTTATAAAAAAATGCTTCGATGAAAATCGAAGCATTTTTTTTTATATTTTCAAAATTTATCTTCGATTCATGTAAATCATCACATAATAAAGTAATGTTGATAAAGCACCAATTGCAGCAACAACATAAGTTCTTGCGGCCCATTTTAGCGCATCTTTAGCTCCATTATGTTCTTCTTGAGTTAACATGTTTTTATTTTCTAACCATGCCAATGCTCTGTTGCTAGCATCATATTCAACAGGTAAAGTAACAAAACTAAATAAAACAGTTGCACCAAATAAAACAATACCTGCCAATAATAATTGCGGAAAAGAGTTTACTAAAAAGATACCGCCAATTAAAACAAATTGCGCCATTCTGCTTGATATATTTACTGTAGGTACTAATTTACTTCGTAATTGCAACCAAGAATAACCAACAGCATGCTGTATAGCGTGACCACATTCATGTGCTGCAACTGCCGCTGCAGAAGCATTTGTTTGATTGTAAACAACCTCACTTAAATTAACCGTCTTATCTTTAGGATTATAATGATCGGTTAATCGGCCTTTTACAGAAATTACTTTCACATCATAAATATTATTATCTGCCAACATTTTTTCGGCGATTTCTTTTCCGCTTAACCCATTCTGTAATTGTAATTTAGAATACTTTGCAAACTTACTTTTTAATCTCTTTTGAACAATACCGCCAAGTAAAGCAATTAAACCACCAATAATATATGCTCCCATCATAATTTTATATTTTTTTTAAATTTATTAATTTTTAATCTTTAGTTTTACAACATAAATTATACCATTTTAAAAGTAAAGACATTATGTCAAAAATAAGCAATATTCTATTAATATATACTGGTGGTACTATTGGTATGGTTAAAGACTACGAAACCAATGCGCTACGTGCTTTCGATTTTAGTAATTTAAGAGACCGAATTCCAGAATTAAATCATTTAGATTGTAAAATTAACACTATTAGTTTTGAAGAACCAATAGATTCATCTAATATGAATCCGAAATATTGGGTAAAAATAACAGAAATAATAGAAGAAAATTATAATGACGCAGATGGTTTTGTTATCCTTACAGGTAGTGATACCATGGCGTATACATCTTCAGCAATAAGTTTTATGTTAGAAAATTTATCCAAACCTGTAATTTTTACAGGTTCACAATTACCGATTGGAGATTTAAGAACAGATGCAAAAGAGAACTTAATAACTGCAATACAAATTGCATCCGCAAGAAAAAACGGAAAACCAAGAATTAACGAAGTCTGTTTATATTTTGAGTATAAATTATATAGAGCAAATAGAACAACAAAAGTTAATTCTGAACATTTTGAAGCATTTGCTTCACCTAATTTTCCGCATATAGCAGAAAGTGGCGTGCATTTAAAATTTGAAGAGCATTTGTTAATAACTCATAAGTCAAGAAAAAAACTTACTATTCGGAAAAACATAAATGACAATATTGTTATATTAAAATTATTTCCAGGTATGTCTTTAATAAGTATAGAGTCTATTTTAAATATAGATAAATTACAAGGTGTTATCTTAGAAACTTATGGGTCGGGTAATGCAACAACAAGTAAAAAGTTTATTGCATTGTTAAAAAACGCAATTAATAAAGGTATACAAATAATAAATGTTACCCAATGTAATAGTGGTAGTGTAATATTAGGTCAATACGAAACTAGTACCGAGTTAAAAAATATAGGTTTAATAAGTGGTAAAGATATTACTACAGAAGCTGCAGTTGCAAAACTCATGTATTTATTAGGACAAAACATTCCGAAAATGAATTTTAAAAAAATATTTGAAACTTCATTAAGGGGCGAAATAACTGAATAACAGTTATTTAATAGTAAACGCTTAATAAATGTTGAAAATAATTGTAAAATAAACTGCAATAAATACTATTTTTTTTGTTACTTGTACATCTTAATAATTAGATTTATTAAGGAGAGGTGGCCGAGTGGCTTAAGGCGCACGCTTGGAAAGCGTGTTTACGAGAAATTGTAACAAGGGTTCGAATCCCTTTCTCTCCACGTAAATTTTGTTGTTAAATAAAATTATGTATCTTTAACCCGTTAACAAATTAATTAAAACTCAGATTAAAAATGAAAAAATTATTTACTATCCTAGCAATTACAGGTTTATTGTTCTTTGGAACTGTTGAAACAACCTATGCACAAGAAGACACTTCTACAGAACAAGTTGAAGAAGGTTTCTCTATGCAAGTATTAAAAACAAAATTTATTGAAGGTGGCGCAGGTTTCATGGGAATTGTATTATTAGCCTTAATTTTAGGTTTAGCAATTGCTATTGAAAGAATTATATATTTAAATTTAGCATCTACAAACACTAACAAATTAGTTGGTAGTATTGAAGACGCTTTAGCAGATGGTGGTGTAGAAGCAGCAAAAGAAGTTGCAAGAAATACTAAAGGACCAGTTGCATCTATCTTTTATCAAGGACTTAAAAGAGTTGGTGATGGCGAAGATATTAGCGAAGTAGAAAAAGCAGTAGTTGGTTATGGTGGAGTACAAATGGGATTATTAGAGAAAAACGTTTCTTGGTTATCTTTATTTATCGCTTTAGCACCAATGCTTGGTTTTATGGGTACAGTAATTGGTATGATTGGTGCATTTGATGCAATTCAAAATGCAGGTACAATTTCTGCGGAAGTTGTTGCTGGTGGTATTAAAGTTGCATTATTGACAACAGTATTTGGTCTAATTGTTGCAATTATATTACAAATATTATACAATTATATTATATCTAAAATTGATAGTATAGTAAACGGAATGGAAGATGCTTCTATTTCATTAGTAGATTTATTAGTTAAACATAAAAAATAATAAGCATGACTAAATATTTAAAATATATATCGCTAGTTATAGCGTTAATAGGTGCTTTTTTCTTTATTAAGATTTTAGGTGGCGATGAGTCTATTGTCGGTTCATTTATTGGATTTACTAAGTGGATATTAATAATAACAATTATTATTGTTCTTATCTTTTCTATAATCAACTTAATAAAGAATCCAAAAGCAATGAAAAAAGCATTGTTTGCAATTATCGTTTTAGTGATAGTATACTTTATTTCTATGGCTTTAGCTACAGGAAATGAATTTGATATCAAAACAGCTGCAGGGATTGAACATGTAACATCATCTGTTTCAAAAAATGTGGAAATTGGTATTTGGGCAAGTGTAATTTTAGGTGCTGTTGCATTTTTTGGATTTATATTTGATTCTATTAAAAATTTAATAAAATAAGTTACTATGTCTAGAAGAGAGATCCCAGAAATAAATGCAGGTTCAATGGCAGATATTGCCTTTTTACTACTGATATTTTTCTTGGTTACTACCACAATGGACATTGATGCTGGTATACCTAGAAAATTGCCTCCAAAGCAAGATATCACTACGCCACCTCCAAAACTTAAAGAACGCAACGTTTTTGTTGTAAACATTAATAAAGATGGAGTAATTCTTGTGAATAACAAAGATTTTTTAAAAGTAGGAGAAATTAAAGATGCCGCAAAAGCATTTTTAGATAACGGAGCAGGAAAAGGTAAAAACGATACTTTATGTAATTACTGCGAAGGTAAAAAGTCAGAAACTTCTTCTATTCACCCTGATAGAGCGGTTATATCTATTCAAAGCTCTAGAAAAACCAAACACGGTGATTTTATAGCAGTTACTAATGAATTAGTAAGAGCATATAATGAACTTAGAGATAGAGAATCACAAAAATTATATCAAGAACCTTTTGCAGATATTCTTGCAAGAGCAAAGAAAAGTCCAGGAAATGAAATTTTAAAAGAGAAAGTAAAATCTATAAAAGATCGTTTTCCGATGATTCTTTCAGAATCTGAACCAATTAAATTATAATAATATGGCAAAATTTAGTAAAAAGAAAAAAGCAATGCCAGGTGTTAATACGGCATCTTTACCAGATATTGTATTCATGCTGTTATTCTTTTTTATGGTAACAACAACCATGAAAGATACAGATTTATTGATAAAACAAGTAATACCAAAAGCCTCTGAAATTAAAAAATTAGAGCAGAAAAAATTGGTTAGCTTTATTTATGTAGGTAAATTAAAAGGAAAAGCAGGTGATTTTATTCAATTAAATGATAAAATTGCAAGTGTTTCAGACATACCAAATTTTATTTTAGATAAACGATCTAAAGTTGCTCAAAATGAGTTGTCTCGTTTAACAACATCTATTAAAGCAGATGTAAATAATGAAGTTGGTACTATCTATGATATTAAAAAGGAATTAAGAAATGTTGATGCATTAAA
>JAMONN010000090.1 GCA_027065775.1 Flavobacteriaceae bacterium
ATTAGAAAAAACAACAACTAAAAATATAAACAATTCAATAGGTTTACATTCTTTCGATAAAATTATTAGTAAACAATTAGGCAAATTATTTAGTTCTTATACCCAAGCATTTAATAAAATGAATAACAGAAGCGGTGCATTATTAGATTCTCCTTTTAAACGAATAAAAATTGATTCTGAAAAATACTTAATCAATAATATAATTTACATTCATCAAAACCCGATTAATTTTAAGAAATATAAATACTCTTCATACCAAAGTGTTTTATCAAAATTGCCAACTAACATTATGAGAAATGAAATAATCGAAATATTTGATGATGTAAATAACTATGTGTTTTGTCATAAAAAAATAATTGATTTTAATCGTTTATTCAAAATCAACTTTCAACTTTGTCAAAGTTTTAAACTTTGACAAAGTAAATAACCAAAAGCTATCATGAAAAATACATTATTAACAATTCTATCAATACTTCTATTTGTTTCCGTTTCTGCTCAAAAACATAAAGCAACAATTTATTTTAAAAACGGAACATCCATTAAAGGATTAGCAAAAATTGATGGTAAAAAAATAATTTACAAAACATCTAAAAAAGCAAAAAGAAAATGGTTCGACCACACAACTGTAAAAAGAATAGACATTAAAGATTTAGGGAAAAGCATATATCATAGGTTGTATTATAAAAAAATTAATAACTCAACTAACCTTCAACTTTTAGAATTATCTAAAAGAGGTCGTGTATCAATTTATACATTTCCACAAATTGATGGTAATTACGGCAAAAGTACAAATCTAACATTTGGTGTATTAGCAGGTGGTTTAAGTATTGGAATAAATAGCAATTCAAATAATTTATATTTTTTATGCAAAAACAATAGCGATTCTGTCACCTATTTTAGTAATAAAAAGAAACTTTTCAGAAAAGAAACTACAGAATATTTTAAGGACTGTCCTACTTTAGTTGATGAAATTAATTCTAAAAAATTTAAACCTAAACATTTAAGCAAAATCATTGATTTCTATAATTATAAATGCAAAAAATAGTTGTCCTTTTGTTAAAAATTAAATTTTAATAAAATAAGAATTCACTTGGCACAACAATTGAGCTTCACTAAATAATAAAAAAGTTAATTTCTGCTAACTATTTAATTATCAATAGAAATAAGTGAACTTAATCTTTTTTATAATAAAATGAAATTGATTTAATGTCATAATGACTTACAATATACTATGAGCAATCCTAAAATAAAAATATTAGACAATTTGTCACTTCAAAATTTCTTAGATGAAGATTCGGAATTAATTCCGTTAATGTCACCCGAAGATGAAAAGAAGATGAACGAAGAAGAAATACCAAACGTGTTACCTATTTTACCTTTAAGAAATACGGTTTTATTTCCTGGTGTTGTAATACCAATAACTGCTGGTAGAGACGCATCTATAAAACTGATTAAAGATGCGAATAAAGGCGACAAAACTATTGGTGTAGTTTCGCAAATAAATGAAGAAATAGAAGAACCTACTTTTGATGACATTCATAAAATTGGTACAGTTGCCAAAATTTTAAAAATGTTAAAGATGCCTGATGGCAACACTATGGTTGTTATTCAAGGGCAAAAACGTTTTGAAATTGATAAGTTTGTACAAAACGAACCATATATAAAAGCAACAACTAAAGAATTTAGCGAAGGTAAATACCAAACTAGAGACAAAGAATTTAAAGAAATTATTAAATCGGTTAAAGATTTGGCCATTAAAATAATTAAAGAAAATCCTAGTCTACCAACCGAAGCAACTTTTGCTATCAGAAATATAAAATCCGATGCTTTTTTAGTCGATTTTGTTTCTTCAAACATGAACTTAACTGTTGCTGAAAAACAAGAATTATTAGAAATTAAAGATCTAAAATCTCGTGCTTTAGCAACGTTAAAAAAGATGAATTCCGAGTTACAACGTTTAGAGTTACGCAATGATATTCAGTCTAAAGTACGCGAAGATATGGATCAGCAACAGCGCGAATATTTCTTACATCAACAAATGAAAACCATACAAGAAGAATTGGGTGGCGTTTCTTACGATGAAGAATTAGAAGAAATGCGTAACAAAGCAAAAAAGAAAAAATGGAATAAAGAAGTTGCCGATATATTCGACAAAGAATTAGGTAGATTACAAAGAATGAATCCGCAAGTAGCAGAATATTCCGTTCAAAGAAATTATCTAGATTTATTTTTAGAATTACCTTGGAATGAATATACCATTGATAAATTTGATTTAAAACGAGCAACAAAAATATTAAACAGAAATCATTTCGGTTTAGAAAAAGTAAAAGATAGAATCATTGAATATTTAGCAGTTTTAAAGTTAAAAAACGATATGAAATCGCCAATTCTTTGTCTTTATGGACCGCCTGGAGTTGGTAAAACATCTTTAGGAAAGTCTATTGCTGAAGCCGTTGGTAGAAAATATGTCCGTTTATCGCTTGGTGGTTTACGTGATGAATCCGAAATTAGAGGTCATAGAAAAACCTATATTGGTGCAATGCCAGGACGAATTATTCAGAGTTTAAAAAAAGTAAAAACCTCTAATCCTGTAATGGTTTTAGATGAAATTGACAAGTTAGCTAGTTCTGGTCACGGCGATCCTTCCGCAGCAATGCTAGAAGTTTTAGATCCAGAACAAAATTCGGCTTTTCATGATAATTTTTTAGATGTAGATTATGATTTATCTAAAATTTTATTTATTGCAACAGCAAATAGTCTATCTACAATTCCTTGGGCATTACGTGATAGAATGGAAATTATAAATGTGCACGGTTATACTGTAGAGGAAAAAATAGAAATAGCAAAACGCCATTTATTATCTAAACAAATTGAAAATCACGGTTTAAAACCGAAAGATATTAGCATTAGTAAAAAAGTACTCGAACAAATTATTGTTGGTTATACTAGAGAATCTGGCGTTAGAGGTTTAGATAAAATGTTAGCA
>JAMONN010000091.1 GCA_027065775.1 Flavobacteriaceae bacterium
TGATAAAAAATAAAAAACTACTCTTTTAAAATAAATTTGTACTTTTACAAACCTTTTTACAATATATTAAAAGGAAAATAGTTTATAATAAGTACAAAAATTTTACTCTTGAAAAAATTAACTATTCACATAATTGTAATTATTCTAATTACTTTATCCATTTGGAGCTGTTCAACTAAAAAAAATGGTTTTTTAAACAGGACTCTTCATTCAACCGCTACAAAATACAATGTATTATATAACGGTCAAGTTGCGTATGACGCTCAAAAAAAACAAATTGACGATGCTTACGAAGACGACTTTTATACCATTCTACCAATAGAACCTTTAGATATAAAAGAAGAAACTATCGTTATTGCTCCTCCAGGATCTAAAAAATCGACAGCAGAATCAAGTTCACAAGGTTTTAAAAAAGCAGAAGAAAAAGCAGTTAAAGCAATCCAAAAACATTCTATGAATATTGCTGCTTCCGAAAAGAATAAGCAAATAGACGATGCATATTTACTTTTAGGAAAATCAAGATATTACGACCAACGTTTTGTACCAGCTTTAGAAACTTTTAAATACATGATTAAAAAGTATCCTAAATCTAAACTATTTAATGTTGCAAGAATTTGGGAAGCAAAAACACTAGTTCGTTTAGGACAAGAAGAAGATGCTATTTACAAATTAGACAGATATCTAACCAAAACAAAAGATTTACCAGACGCTATTAGATTTGATGCACATACTGCTTTAGCAATGGCATATACAACATTAGATAGCACACAACAGATAATAAACAATCTAAATAGCGCACTTTTCTACGCAAACAAATCTAGTAAAAACAAAATTACTACGTACGATACTGAAGGTGAAGTTGTAGGTAAAAATGTAGCAAATACTTTAAATAAAAATTTAGGTTTCAATAGTAAGCAGAGAAATCAATCTGTTAGAAACGCATTTGTTTTAGCACAGTTATATCGTCAACAAAACAAAATAGATTCGTCAAATATTGTTTTCGATAAAATAGCAAAATTAAAAAAGCCATATAGATATACTATTTATGCACAAATTGAACGTGCAAAAAATTACGATGTGAAAAATGATTCTTCAGAAGTTATTTTGGCATCATTGAAAAAATTAACGCGTAATAGAGATAATAGACCATATTTGGATGGTATCTTTTTTCAGTTAGGAAAAATTAATCTTGCAAATAATAAAACTACTGATGCAACTAATTTTTTCGAAAAATCACTAAGAACAAAACTTGCAAAAGACATTCAGAAAAGTTTTGCATATGAAGAGTTAGGTAATATCAACTTTGACAAAGCTAATTTTCAGCATGCAGGTTCTTATTACGATAGTGTTTTAGATATCACTAAAAACCCGAACACTAAAAGAAATAGAAAATTAAAACGCAAACGTAAAAGTTTAGACGAAGTAATTAGGTTAGAGAATATAGCAAATAGAAACGATAGTATTTTAACTTTAGTTGGTTTATCTAAAGATGAACAAACTAATTTCTTTCAAAAATATATAGATAAATTAAAGAAAAAAGAAGCCGAAGAGAAAATTATTGCCGAAAACAAGAAACGATCTAATAATGGTTCTGGGTTTGGAGTTAGTTCAGATCAAGATAATAAAAGTGGCTCTTTTTATTTTTACAACACACAAACTGTAGGTTTTGGACAACAAGAGTTTCAAAAAATATGGGGAAATCGTGCCTTAGAAGATAATTGGAGACTTTCAAACAGAAAGACAAGTAAAAATGATCCAGCCAGTAAAAATGAAAAAGAAGAAGAGGAAACAGTAGATGAGTCTAGAAAATTTGAACTTGCGTATTATTTAGAGAAAATACCAACAGAAACTTCAGAAATTGACAGTATATCTAACTATAGAAACAAAGCATATTACAATTTAGGCTTAATATATAAGGAGAAGTTTAATAAATACGAATTAGCCACTACCAAATTAGAAAAATTATTAACACAAAAACCTTTAAAAAACTTAGTACTACCTACTTACTACCATCTATATAAAGCGTTTAGCAAATTTAACCAAGTTAAAAGTGATTACTATAAAAATAAAATAACATCGGAATACGAAGATTCTCGCTATGCGCAATTAATAAACAATCCTGATATTTCATCGGATGAACTAAACACAAAAGGTTCGCCTGACGAAATTTACAAAACGGTTTATACGCTTTATCTAGAAGAGAAATACAGCGAAACCTTAGAGCAGAGTAACAAATACATAAAACAATTTACCGAATTACCAATAATCCCTAAATTCGAGTTATTAAAAGCACATGCAATCGCAAAATTAGATGGAAAAGACGCTTTCATTGTTGCATTAAAATTTGTGTTAGAAAATCACCCAAATACGGTTGAAGGAAAACGTGCTGCGGAAATTTTAGCATTTTTAAGAGGTGAAAAAGTTATAAAAAAGAAAGAGGATTTAAAAAAACCAAAAAGAAAAAAAGAAAATCCAAAAGGAAAAAGCAAATTACCTTCAAAAAAAGACATGTTAGATAAAATTAACAAAAAGAAAAAAGCAAATAAAAGTAAAGGTGAAAATTTAAGACCTCCAGGGTTTGGAGGTTAATATTAATTATTAAGGGGAAATCAATAACTAAAATCTTACAACTATGTTTTCAGATAAAAGAACAAAACCAAACGTAAATTCAAATCAAATAGCAGAAAGAAATATTATTGGTAGCAACACTACTTTTGTTGGTGATATTATTTCAGAAGGTGATTTCAGAATCGATGGTACTATAGAAGGTACTATAAAAACTTCTGCTAGAATTATTATTGGTAAAAATGGCATAATCAAAGGCGATGTTATATGTAGTAATGCTGATGTAGAAGGTACTATTACAGGCACATTATCCGTAGACCAACTACTAACATTAAAACAAACAGCAAACATACAAGGCGAAGTTACTATGAATAAATTATCTGTAGAACCAGGCGCGACATTTAATGCGACATGCTCTATGAAAGGTAGCGTTAAATCATTAAATCAAAATGGTAAAAAAGGTTCCGAAAAAACAGCGTAATAAGTTTATCCAATTTTCTGGTATCGGAATTCAAATGACAATTACCATTATTGTTGGTGTTTTTATCGGTAATTATTTAGATTGCAAATTCCCTAATGATTCTAGTATTTACACATTAATATTTTCATTATTATTCGTGTGTTTATCCTTATATTTAGTAATAAAAAAAGCAATTAAATTTGGAGAAAATGAGCAGTAATAAAAAAAGAACTATTTTATTAACTAAGTTAATTAAGGAGACATCTGTTTTTGCAGTAGTTCTTTTTGCTTTGCATAAGTATATTCAGCATTTTTTTTTAAACGGCATAGAACTTTTTCATCCTATTTATGTTATTCATGTATTTTTATTTTTAAGTTTTATTGCAACATTTTATTTTATAATTAAAATGGCTGTTATAAAACCAGAATCAATTTTAACAACTTTTTTTGTTGGTAGTTTGTTAAAATCCTCTATTGTTATATTGTTTTTTTTACCCTTATTTTTTGACAAACCTGACAATTTAAACGTACCTGTTTTTAACTTTTTCATTCCATATTTTTTATTTTTATTATTCGAAATAATCCAAATAATAAAAATTTTTAAAACCTTAAAATAATTCAAAAAATACACTTTTAATTAAATGTATGTGTGTATCTTTGCAAAATATTTAAAGAACTGAAAATAACGAGAAATTAAGTAATGAAATTAACATCTTTTTATAAAATTTTAACTTTAGTTGTATTTATATTTTCTTTCGGTATCGCCTTAAGTCAAGAACATAACACACGCGAAGTTTCGGATGAATCACATCAAGATACAGACAAAGAAAGTAAATTTGACATTACAAGTATGATAATGCATCATATTAGTGATTCTCATGAATTTCATGTATATGGTAATAATGAAGATTCTTTTCCGAAATCTTTAACAGTTGCTTTACCTGTAATTCTTTGGACAGGAAATGGTTTAGTTACATTTATGTCTAGTGAATTTCATCATAATGACGATGGTACATACCTAGTGGAAAAAAAAGGTTTGAAGTTTGCAAAAAATCACGGTAAAATTTACGAAGTTAAAGGTTCTGAAATTGCAATGGATGAACATCATCACCCTACAGATTCAAAACCATTAGACTTTTCTATAACCAAAAATGTATTTGTACTATTTCTTTCTGCAATATTTTTAATTTTAATTTTTGGGGCTGCAGGTCGTTCTTATGGGAAAAACGGAACAGGTGCTCCAAAAGGAATTGCTAAATTTGTAGAACCTTTAGTCTTATTTATTAGAGACGAAATAGCAATACCGAATATAGGAGAAAAACATTATAAAAAATATATTCCATTATTACTAACCATATTTTTCTTTGTATGGTTAAATAATATATTTGGTTTAATTCCTTTTTTTCCATTTGCAGCCAATGTTAGTGGGAATATAGCCTTTACTTTAACTTTATCTGTAATAGTTTTTATAGTAGTAAATGTAAGTGGTAATAAAAATTATTGGAAACACATCTTTTGGATGCCCGGTGTGCCAATTCCAATGAAAATATTTCTTGCTCCGATTGAAGTAATTGGAATGTTTGTAAAACCAATATCACTAACAATACGTTTGTTTGCAAATATCACAGCAGGTCATATTATCGTTTTGAGTTTAATTGGTTTGATATTCGTATTTAAATCCGTTGCAGTTGCTCCTGTATCTGTCATGTTCACTTTATTCATTAGTATTATTGAATTATTAGTTGCAGCAGTACAAGCATATATATTTACAATGCTTACCTCATTATATATTGGGTCAGCGATAGAAGAAGAACATTAATTATTAATTTTTAAATATTTTATTATGATTGGAATTGCCGCATTAGGTGCTGGTTTAGCTGCTATAGGAGCTGGATTAGGTATTGGAAAAATTGGAGGATCTGCAATGGATGCTATTGCTCGTCAACCAGAAATGCAAAGTAAAATTCAATCTACAGCGATTATTTTAGCTGCCTTAATTGAGGCTGTTGCTTTATTTGCCGTAGTTGTATCTTTTCTTTACAAGTAAAAAAGTAAGATGCAACGGTTGGTTGCATCTTATTTTAATTTATTAAATTAATAATATAAAAAATATATAAAATGGAATTAATTACTCCTGCAATTGGACTTATTTTTTGGACAACTTTAACTTTTGGAATCCTGTTTTTTTTACTAAAAAAAATGGCTTGGAAACCAATTCTTGGTGCTGTTAACGAAAGAGAAGAGTCAATTAAAAATGCATTAATTGAAGCGGACAAAGCAAGGCAAGAAATGCAAGATTTAAAATCTGACAATGAAAAGATTTTGAAAGAAGCAAGAGCAGAAAGAGATGCTATGTTAAAAGATGCTCGTGAAATGAAAGAAAGCATGGTTTCAGAAGCAAAAGAAGAAGCTCAAGCGCAAGCAAAAATCGAAATGGATAAAGTTAAAAAAGCAATCCAAAACGAAAAAACAAAAGCAATTTCAGAAATGAAAAACCAAATGGGAGAACTATCTGTTTCTATTGCTGAAAAAGTTATGCAAAACGAGCTATCTAATAAAGATAAACAATTAGAGTTAATAGAAAGTTTACTTAAAGACGTAACTTTAAACTAATACTATGAATAGAGCAGCATTAAGATACGCTAAGGCAATAATAAATCTTGCAAAAGATCAAAAAAATACTGCAGAAGTTAATGATGATATGTTATTAATTGCACAAACTATTTCAGAAAATGAAGATTTAAAAACATTTTTAAACAATCCTGTTTTAAAAGCAGATGTAAAACTTAAAGTGTTAAATAGTTTGTTTTCAACTAAAGTGAACACCATAACACAAGGTGTGATAAAAATATTAGTTACTAATAAAAGACTAATGTTATTACCTTTTGTAGTAAAACAATATACTTTATTATTTGATAAATTACAAGGTGTTGAAGTTGCAAAAGTAACCACTGCAATAGCTATTACAGACGATTTAAAAAGTAAGGTACTTACTAAAGTAAAAGAATTAACTAATAAAGATGTTACAATTGAAAACATTGTAGATGAATCTATTATAGGTGGATTTATATTACAAGTAGGTGACAAACAATTTGACGCAAGTATAAAAGGTAAATTAAATAGTCTACGAAGAAATTTCGAAACAAATCATTACGAAGCAAAAATATAATTAGATAAATAGTTTTTGGTCTTTAGTCAATAGACCAAAGACCAAAGACCAAAGACAAATAATATGGCAACAATTAAACCAGCAGAAGTATCTGCAATTTTAAAAGAACAATTATCAAATTTTGATGACAAAGCATCTTTAAACGAAGTAGGAACTGTACTTCAGGTAGGTGATGGTATTGCGCGTGTTTTCGGATTAGAAAACGTACAATACGGTGAATTAGTAGAATTTGATGGTGGTTTAGAAGGAATCGTACTTAACTTAGAAGATGATAATGTTGGTGTGGTACTTTTAGGTTTCTCTACAGACATCATAGAAGGTTCTTCTGTAAAAAGAACAGAACGTATTGCTTCATTAAAAGTTGGTCACGGAATTGTTGGTCGTGTAGTAGATACACTTGGTCAACCAATTGATGGTAAAGGACCAATTGAAGGTAAAACTTATGAAATGCCTTTAGAGCGTAAAGCGCCTGGAGTTATTTTTAGAGAACCAGTAACCGAACCATTACAAACAGGATTAAAAGCAGTTGATGCAATGATTCCTGTTGGTAGAGGTCAACGTGAGTTGATTATTGGTGATAGACAAACTGGTAAAAGTACTGTTGCTTTAGATACTATTATTAATCAAAAAGAATTTTATGATGCTGGGAAACCAGTATATTGTATTTATGTAGCAATTGGTCAAAAAGCATCAACTGTTGCAGGTATTTATGCAATGTTAGAAGAAAAAGGCGCAATGGCATATACAACTATTGTTGCTGCTAATGCATCAGAACCTGCAGCAATGCAAGTTTATGCTCCATTTGCAGGTGCTGCAATTGGTGAATATTTTAGAGATTTAGGAGAACCTGCATTAATTGTTTATGATGATTTATCTAAACAAGCAGTTGCTTACCGTGAAATTTCTTTATTATTAAGACGTCCGCCAGGACGTGAGGCATACCCTGGTGATGTATTTTATTTACACTCTAGATTATTAGAACGTTCTGCAAAAGTGGTAAATGATAACGGAATTGCTGCAAAAATGAATGATATCCCAGATTCTTTAAAAGGAATGATAAAAGGTGGCGGATCATTAACAGCATTACCAATTATTGAAACACAAGCAGGTGATGTATCTGCATATATTCCTACAAATGTAATTTCGATTACTGACGGACAAATATTCTTAGATATAGATTTATTTAACTCTGGTGTTAGACCAGCAATTAACGTAGGTATTTCGGTATCTCGTGTTGGTGGTAACGCACAAATTAAATCTATGAAAAAAGTATCAGGTACTTTAAAATTAGATCAAGCACAATTTAGAGAATTAGAAGCATTTGCAAAATTTGGTTCTGATTTAGATGCAGCTACATTAAATGTAATTGAAAAAGGAAGACGTAATGTGGAGATATTAAAACAAGCACAAAACGATCCAATGTCGGTTGAAGAACAAGTAGCAATTATTTTTGCTGGTTCTAAAAACTTATTGAAAGATGTACCTGTTAATAAAGTAAAAGAATTTGAAATTGACTTTTTATCTTTTTTAACTTCTAAACATAGAGCTGAATTAGATATTTTAAAATCTGGTAAATTAACAGATGATGTTATTGATGTTTTAAACAATGTAGCAAAAGAAGTTTCAGCAAAATATAATTAGTCGTTAGTTTTTGGTCGTTGGTCTTTTGAAAACTGACTAACAACCAAAGACCAAAGACCAAAGACCAAACCATATGGCAAACTTAAAAGAAATACGTAATCGAATTACTTCTATTGGTTCAACCATGCAGATTACAAGCGCCATGAAAATGGTCTCTGCTGCAAAGTTGAAAAAAGCACAAGATGCAATTACTGCAATGCGTCCATATGCAAGCAAGTTAACCGAATTATTGCAAAACTTAAGTGCTACATTAGATGGTGACATTGGTGGTGCTTATACCAACGAAAGAGAAGTTAATAAAGTGTTATTAGTTGCTATTACTTCTAATAGAGGTTTATGTGGTGGTTTTAATTCTTCCATTATTAAAGAAACAATCAAAATTGTAGAGAATAAATACAGTGATAAAGAAGTTTCTTTATTAGCTATTGGCAAGAAAGGAAATGATATTTTAGTGAAAACACAAAATATTATTGATAATAAAAGTGCCATTTTTGATGATTTAACATTTAAGAATGTTTCTGAAATTGCAGATCAATTAATGAAATTATATGTTGATGGTTCTTTTGATAAAATTGAACTTATCTATAATAAATTCAAAAATGCTGCAACTCAAACTGTAACTACAGAGCAATTCTTACCAATTGCACAAACAATTACAGAAACAAGTTCTAATCTAGATTATATTTACGAACCTTCAAAACAAGAAATCATTGAAGGCTTAATACCTAAATCTTTAAAAACGCAATTATTTAAAGCAATTAGAGATTCGTATGCTTCTGAACATGGTGCAAGAATGACTGCCATGCATAAAGCAACAGATAATGCTAGTAATTTAAGAGATGAATTATTATTACAATACAACAAAGCTAGACAAACCGCTATTACAAGTGAGATATTAGAAATAGTTGGTGGAGCAGAAGCCTTGAATAGTTAATCTTATTTTACATAACATATTAAATTAAAAAAGGTCAATCTACATAACGTATTTTGACCTTTTAAATATAAAGAAAATCCCCTCAAATCTCTTTATGCAATTTAATTTGCAACCTAAATTACATACAAATATAATAAAATATTTCAAAAAAAAAAAATATTCTTGCGATATTTTTATAATTTTAACAAGAAAATTAAACATATCGTATAATAATAGAACTAATATTACATATAATTCAATGAAAATTTTAATAGCAGATAATAACCATTCCATACTTAAAAATGGATTAGAGAAATTAGGTTTTTCTTGTGATGATGATTTTATTTCAACTAAAGAAAAAATAGAAGAAAAAATACATCTCTATGATGGTATCATAATCCGAAGTAGATTTAAAATTGACAAACAATTTATTGACCAAGCAACAAATTTAAAATTTATAGCTAGAGTTGGCGCAGGCCTTGAAAGTATTGATATTAACTACGCAAAAAGTAAAAACATACATTTAATTGCTGCTCCTGAAGGAAATAGAAATGCGGTTGGAGAACACGCTTTAGGTATGATTCTGTCTTTATTTAACAACCTAAAAAGAGTAGATCAAGAAATAAGAAAAGGTAAATGGTTACGAGAAGAAAATAGAGGCTTAGAATTAGAAGGAAAAACCGTAGGGATTATAGGTTACGGAAATATGGGGAAAGCATTTGCCAAAAAATTACAAGGTTTTGATACGGAAGTTATTTGCTATGATATTAAAGAAAATGTAGGTAATAAAAATGCCAAGCAAGTAAGTTTGGATGAGTTATTTGAAAAAACGGATGTCTTAAGTCTTCATACGCCACATACTAAATTAACCAATAAAATGATTAATTCTGAATTTATTAATCGGTTTAAAAAGTCATTTTACATTATCAATACTGGTAGAGGAACTGCAATTATTACTGATGATTTAGTGGAAGCGCTCAAAAACAAAAAAATTTTAGGCGCATGTTTAGATGTGCTAGAATATGAAAAACTCTCTTTCGAGAACTTCTTTACAGATCATAATTTACCAAATGCATTTAAATATTTAATTAATTCGGGTGAAGTTTTATTATCATCACATATTGCTGGTTGGACTGTAGAATCTAAATATAAATTAGCGAAAACCATCTTAGATAAGGTTATTTTATTCTCTAAAGCAATTTAGTATATTTTGTACATTTTATTAAGCAATTTAAACAATTCTGGTAACTTATTTTTAAACTCGTTTGGAGTTTCAAAATAGTTTTCGGTTATCACAGCTAAAAATTCATGCTGATTTTCAAAAGCATATTCTCTAAAATAATTAGTATCCACTACTCTTTTTTGTTCCTTTTTATCTTTTAAAAAAATCAAAATTCTTTTGTGATATCTAATAAATCTATTGCCTTCAAAACTCTTCTTCTTTAAAAAATTAAAAAACAAAGCATGCGTAAATTCGTGAATCCCTAAATTTAGATTATCATCTTCTATTTTTATACCATCTACTAAACCTTTCCAAGAAAAAACAATAGATTTTGCCATAGGATTTGTTTCACCTTTATGAAATTTATTGGTGCTTAATGACAGATAATCTTTTGGGTAAATTATAATATTTTCAAAATGAAGAAATAAATAATTATACATTTTAAAAGTCAACATAATAGCAATAGATGAAGTAATTACTTTAATTGCAGGCGTTATTATTATATTTTCTCTACCAATAAAATCGTGATTTTTAATAAATCTTGCAACCCTAAATTCAAATTTTTTCTTGTCTTTTTCTGATAATTTTACATAAAAAGAAACATTATTTTCTAATAATTTTATTTCTGGATTTTTCAATTTAAAAATAAAATATAAAGGATTAATCATATAGAATTGTTAGTTAATAAAAGTACGTGTTTTTCTTTAATTAACTAAACTTCTTAAAATTATAAATTAAACACTTATATTTGATAATTCAATATTTTATATTAAATATGTCTACAAAAAAATTCGGAACCTTTGCAGGAGTATTCACACCTTCAATCCTAACAATTTTAGGGGTAATTATGTATATGCGTTTAGGTTGGGTTGTTGGTAATGCTGGTCTTATTGGTGCCATAGCAATCATTTTAATTGCACACGTTATTGCTGTTACAACAGGTTTAAGCGTTTCTTCGGTAGCAACAGATAAAAAAATTGGTGCTGGCGGAATTTATTATGTCTTATCTAGAAGTATGGGAATCCCGATTGGCGGTTCAATCGGTATTACTCTGTATGTTGGTACAGCACTTTCCATCGCTTTGTATCTTATCGGATTTGCCGAGAGTTGTAATGGTTTTTTTGGTTTCGGAATGTCGATAAACGACTTTAGAATTACAGGTACAATTGCTTTAGTAGCATTAACTGCACTTGCATTAATAAGCACTTCGGTTGCCTTAAAAGCACAATTTTTTATATTAGCAGCAATTATCATTTCTTTAATTTCCATCTTTTTAGGTAATAATGAATTTGCTCCTGAATCTGTAAATTTATTTGCTAGTGAAAATTCGGTATCTCTTGAAGTTGTTTTCGCTATATTTTTCCCTGCAGTTACAGGTTTTACTGCTGGAATTGCAATGAGTGGCGACTTAAAAGATCCTAAAAAATCGATTCCAACAGGTACGCTATATGCAATAGGTGTTGGTTTAATAGTTTATATAACTTTAGCAATTTTTATAAGCCTAAAAATCGATTCCGAAGTATTAAAAACGGATTATAATATTTTAATGAAAATGGCATTATTTGCACCTGTAGTAGTTGCAGGTATTTGGGGTGCGACTTTATCCTCGGCAATTGGCGGCATATTAGGAGCGCCGAGAATTTTACAAGCAATGTCATTAGATAATGTTACTCCGAAAATATTTGGTAAAGGAAGTAAAAAAAATGACGAACCAATTAATGCATTATTATTAGTTTTTGTAATTGCCGAAGCAGGAATATTAATTGGTGAATTAGACATAATTGCTCGTGTAGTATCTATGTTTTATTTAACTGCATACGGTTTTATAAACATTTCATACTTTTTAGAAAGTTGGGCAAATCCAGATTTTCAACCAACATTTAAAATAAAACGTTGGATTGGTTTACTAGGTTTTTTTGCATGTTTTACCGTAATGTTTAAACTAGATATGATTGCAATGTTTGCAGCATTTATTCTAGTTGGTTTGTTACATTATTGGTTACAAAAAAAGCAAGTTAGCATTCAAAATAATAACGTTTGGCAGAGTGTTTGGGAAAAAATTGTAAGTAAAGGTCTTAAGAAAATTGAAGGTAAAAACACTTCAAACTCAATTTGGAACCCTAATATTATCCTATTTAGTGGCCAGAGTAAACACCAAACCTATCTTTTAGAATTAAGTAAAACCATTTCAGGAAGAACAGGTATTGTCACAAATTTTAATTTAATTGTAGACAAAAACCTTAAAAGACCTCTTAAAAAAGCAGATCAAATAATTAGAAATGCTGTTTTTAACGATTTAGATATTTTTGGAAGACAAATAAAAGTAAGTAATATTTACGAAGGTATTACCAATATTGCAACCATATTTGGGTTCTCTGGCGTCGAACCAAATACCATTATGATGGGTTGGCCAAAAGGTCTCGAAAACTCTAGTGGTTATGCAGACATGACTACGAACTTATTACATTTAGATTACAATTTATTATACTTAGATTTTGATCAAAAAGCAACCTTTGGCAATTATGAAACCGTAGATTTTTGGTGGCGAGAAACCGATAGTAAAAATGCCGAAATGATGCTAAATATTGCTCGTTTTATATTAGAATCTCCTAAATGGAATAACACAAATATTAGAGTTTTATTTGTAAATAATAGTAATAAGAATGAAAAATTAATCCGATTAAAAATCTCAAAATTAGTGGAAGACCTTAGAGTTAAGGTAGAAATTAAAATTATAAATAACGCCATTGAAGAAACACCATTTTATGATTTAATTGCTAAAGAGTCTTCTACAACCGACTTAACGATTATTGGCATACCAAATTATAAAATTGAAAAACAAGCGGAGTTTGTACTTAAAACAAATCAACTTTTTGAAACTATTGGTTCTACTCTATTAGTAAAAGCTTCTGATAATTTTAATATCTTAGATTTGGATTTTAATATTTAATCTGATTGCAAGATTAAAAATGTGACCACGGAAGGACTCGAACCTTCAACCAACAGAGCCGAAATCTGTCATTCTATCCAATTGAACTACGTGGCCAATTTATTACTGCGAAAGTAATAAAATTAGAGTTTCTTAATTCATTATTCTTTGTTTTTTATCTGAATTATTTACTGCCTTGATTTTCAATGATTTTTACTAACGTTATCGTTCGTATAAAACATTGAAACGATTTTATATATAATTAACGTTAGTGTAACATTTTAAAGATAAAATCGTCTTATTAAAAAATTATAATTTATGAAAATATTTATTTTGTTATTCATTTTGTTTCCTTTTATTTCAGAAAGTCAAAATTCTACAACGGAATTTTCAAAAGACAATTTAATCATTATAGAAAGTAACCCTTCTAAAGGGTTTAACAATCCATATATCCTTTTTATACCTAAAGGGGCTTTAAAGAATAAAAGAACTTATCTATTAGTTGAGCCAAATAATACTGGGAAAACTACCGATTCCCTAGAGGTTCATAAAAACAGTGCGATAGAGTTAGCCTCTATAAGTTCAGTTGGAAATAATATTTCTACAAATTTAAAAATCCCGCTTTTAGTTCCTATTTTCTCAAGACCCGATTCCAAACCACTTGTTTATACTCACGCACTTGATAGAGATGTAATCTTTGAAAAAGAAAAAGAATTAATACGAATAGACTTGCAATTAATAGCAATGATTAAAAATGCTCAAAATGTGTTAAAAGACAATGGAGTTTTAGTATATGATAAAATTTTT
>JAMONN010000092.1 GCA_027065775.1 Flavobacteriaceae bacterium
TCGGTCAAAGTGGTTCTGGAAAAACAGTATTTATAAAATCGATGTTAGGGTTGCATATTCCCGAAGAAGGTGATATTTGTTATGATGGCAGAAATTATAGCGAAATGTCTATAGATGATCGTAGAGATTTAAGAAAGGAAATTGGCATGGTTTTTCAAGGTTCTGCATTATTCGATTCTTCCACAGTAGAAGAAAATGTAATGTTTCCGTTAAAAATGTTTACAGATCAATCTAGAGCAGAAATGTTAGAACGTGTAAATTTTGTTTTAAATAGAGTAGATTTAGATAATGCAAATGCGAAATATCCTGCGGAATTATCTGGCGGAATGCAAAAAAGAGTTGCTATTGCTAGAGCGATTGTAATGAATCCGAAATATTTATTTTGTGATGAACCAAATTCAGGTTTAGATCCTAGAACAGCAATTTTAATTGATAATTTGATTCAAGAAATAACCGATGAGTATAATATTATTACGGTAATTAATACGCATGATATGAATTCGGTTATGGAAATTGGCGAAAAAATCATTTTTTTAAAAGATGGTTTAAAAGCCTGGGAAGGAACGAATAAAGATATTTTTAGAACCGATAATAAAGCAGTAACCGATTTTGTATATTCTTCTAACTTATTCAAAAAAGTTAGACAAGCATACTTAATGGAAGATAAAAAGTAAGCCATAGACTCATTTTAACAGGTTAAAAAACCTTTTTAACTAAATTTATAAAGTTTTAAATTCGTGAAAATTCGTGTAATTCGTGGCGAAAAATTCAAAAATAAAAACCATACAATTCTGTGAAAATCTGCGTTATCTGCGTGAAAACAAAACCAAACCAAATGAAAACCGCAACAGTAACAGAACTTAAAAAAGAGTTAACACATCATTCTAACAAAGAATTGATGGAACTTTGTTTGCGATTATCAAAATTTAAAAAAGAAAATAAAGAGTTGCTAACCTATCTTTTATTTGAAGAAGAAAATGAAAGCCTATATATTTTAGGAATAAAAGAAGAGATAAAAGAGCAGTTTGAAGTAATGAATACCAAAACGTATTATTTTATCAAAAAATCTGTTCGAAAAATATTACGTTCCGTTAAAAAATATATTCGCTATTCTAAAAAGAAAGAAACCGAAATAGAGTTATTGCTTTATTTTTGTTTTGAACTTCAAAAAGTTACCAAACCAATAATTAAAAATGTAACACTACAAAACATTTTTGACAGACAAGTTGAAATGATAAAAAAGGCAATATTAAAATTGCACGAAGATTTGCAATATGATTATAATGAAGAGTTAAGTAGATTGATAATTAAATAGTTACTATTTTAACAATTTTTATTTGTTGTGTCAACATAATTTAGTTAGATTGTACTACAAAATAAAAATCTAATTTTAAAAGCAAATACTAATGAAAATATATCTTTCAATACTCCTGTTAACATGCTCTTTCTTAGTGGTTTCTCAAATTACCTTAATCCCAGATGTTAATTTTGAACAAGAACTAATAAATCAAAATATTGATACCGATGGTGTTATAAACGGGCAAGTATTAACTGCTGATATTGAAAATATTTTAATTTTAAACCTAAATTATAAAGATATAGATACTTTAGAAGGTATTGAAGATTTTAACGCTTTAGAAGAGTTAAATTGCTATGGAAATAACCTTTATGAATTAGATGTATCTCAAAATGTTAATCTTGAAAAACTAAACTTTACTCGTAATCATTTAAGTAATATAAATTTAACTAATAATACAAACTTAAAAGAACTTTTTTGTGATGAATGGGATGGTGATGTATTTTGGAATAGTTTTAATGAAGAAGGTTTAGACTTGAGTACAAATATATTGTTAGAGAAGTTGTATTGTAGTAGTTTAGGATTGTCAGAATTAGATTTAACCAATAACGTTAATTTAAAAATATTAGATTGTTCAAGTAATGACTTTATAGAATTAGATTTGTCGAATAATGTTGTCTTAGAAGAATTGTATGCAAATTATGAAGCATTTGATCCTTTTTATGAAGGAACAGGAATCTTAGAAACCTTATATATTAATAATGGAAATAATATTAATTTAACCGTATTTACCGCAATAAATAACCCTAATTTGACTTGTATTTTTGTTGACGATGTAGATTATAGTAATGGGAATTGGTCATTAATAGATGATACATCCCATTTTGTAGAAAATCAAGCACAATGTGACGCTATAGTTAGTGTAGAAGATAATATAATTGAAATCAATTTTTCATTCTATCCAAACCTACAAATAGTCTGTTATATATTGATAGCAAATTAGAAACTAATTATAAAATTTATGATGTAACTGCAAAAGAAATATTGTTTGGTAATATTAATAGTGGTAATAACACTATAGATATCAAACATTTAAGTAAAGGTGTTTATTTTATTAAACTACATACGCAGCAAAAAACATTTCAGAAGAATTTTATTGTAGAGTAATGTGAAAATAATCAGTATAATTAATGTAAAGAATTTATAGATTATTATAAATTCCGATTCTGATAATAAAAAGCAGGAATCAAAACCAAAACAAACAAAGGTTGAATTAGAAACCTACGCACATAAAATAAAAATAAATAATTAGAAGAAAATTGCAAGGCAATAAAAAAAAGTAACAATAAAACTAAAAATGCGATTGCATAAAATCTGATACTAAATTTTAGATATTTCTTTTGAAATAAAAGGTAGATAATACCAACCGAAATAATAAAATTTATTAAATATCTAAAAACAAAAGAAAGAAATAATTTACCAAACTTATATTCAGGAAAAGGTAAATGCAAATAATCATTTTTAAAATAAACGATAAACGGATCGTAAAATAAATCCGTTTGAAATGCTCTTACTAATATCAAACAAATAAGTAATAAAAAAACGAATATGTATTTTAGAATGTTATTCATTTTTATTTACGGAATACGCATATTTTTTAACCCA
>JAMONN010000093.1 GCA_027065775.1 Flavobacteriaceae bacterium
TTGTGTGTAACTGTGTGCGACTTATAAGTAATTTATTTGTGATTTCATCAATACTAATTTTTGTTGATGATAAAGCAATTTCTTGAATAGTTTTTATGAAATCTACATCTAATTGATTAAAACTAATAACATCGGTTATTTGTTTTTTGAGTCCTAGAAGTTTACTAAAATAAGTTATTTGTTCTTTCTTTTTATGAAGTAAGTTTTTAATTACTAATTGTAACTCCTCTTTATTAAATGGCTTAAATAAATAAGCATCAATTCCTAATTTATAACCTTGTAATTTATCTTGAATTGAGGTTTTTGCACTTACAATTATAAAAGGAATATGAGATGTTTTTATATTGCTTTTTATATGCTCGCAAAATTCAAACCCATTCATTTTAGGCATCATTACATCGCTAATAATAAAATCTATAACCTTATTATTTGCTATTTCTAAACCTTCAACACCATTATTTGCAATATGTATAGTGTATAAGTCGCCTAACAATAGTTTTATGAAATACTGAATTTCTTTATTATCTTCAACTAATAAAATGGAGGATTTATTAGTCTTATTCTCAGTAAATTCTTCTTTAGTTTTTGTTTTTAAATTTTCTATAAAAGGTGTTTGATACACAATAGTATCTGATTTTTGTATTGTGTTTTTTATAGGTAACTTAATTGTAAATACAGAACCTTTATTTAAAACACTTTTTACAGAAATGGAACCTTTTAAGATAGTTACCAATTCTTTAGTAAGCGACATGCCAATACCACTTCCTAAGTTGTTTTCTAAATCAAACGTTTTATAGTGACGTTCAAAAATATGTGGTAAATGTTCTACTGAAATACCTTTGCCATTATCTGTTACCGTTATTACTAAATTTTGATCCTTTACAGTTGTTTTTACAGTAATAATTCCATTTTTTGGTGTAAATTTTATGGCGTTAGATAGTAGGTTATTCAATATTTTTTGAAGTTTGTCGTCATCAAAGTCCATATTTAAAGAGAGAACTTCCGAAGAAAAAGTTAATTGTACTTCTTTTGAGTCGGCATAAAATTTATAATAAGAGACACACTTTTCTATAAAGAGGATAGAATTTGCATTTTTGTTAGAAACGGTTACTCTATTAGCATCAAACGACACCAATTCTAACATTTGATTTACTAAATGTAATAATTGATTACCATTATTGTTGATGCCTTCTAATTTTGTAAGATCCTCTTTTTTATAATTTTTTTTCAGTAACACTTTAGAGAGTCCGTTTATTAAGGTTAAAGGGGTTCTAAATTCATGTGAAATATTAGCATACATTTTAGACTTTAAATTGTCTAACTCTAAAATTTTTTGTTTTTCTACAATAGCTATTTTTCTGTTTAAATTAAATTGATATAATACAAATATAATAGAAAAAAGAATCAAACAGTAAAGTGTATATGCCCACCAAGTTTTGTACCATGGCGGATAGATTATGAGATTCATTTCTAGAGGTAATTGGTCAACTAATTTGGTTCTTGAAATGTCTATTATTTGTAATGTGTATTTACCAGAAGGTAAAGTTAAAAATTGAATTTTAGGTTCTTTTAAAGTGTTCCAATCTTGGTCTATTGGTAATAATTTATAGGCATAAGAGTTGTTTTTATATTTTCTAAAATCTATAGATGAAAATTTTAGGTAAAAAGGGAATTGATTAGCTTTAAATTCTATTTTTTTAGTTTTAATGAGCGCTTTTTTTAAAATAGTATTTGATGGACTATTTGGGGTAACAACTTTATTTTTTATTTGTAATTGCGAAAAGTACTTTAGTTGCGATTGGTCTAGTTTTTTTACATCTTCTGGTTTAAAACAGGAGATACCTTTTATGCCTCCCATATAGATAATTCCATTAGTATCTTTAAAACAGGCATGAATATCAAATTCATTACTTTGAATACCATCTTTTTCGGTGTACTTGGCAAACTGATTATTTTCAATATCAAAGTGAATCAACCCATTGTTTGTTCCTAACCAAAGATTTCCTAAATCATCTTCCTGAATACCATAAACAGCAGCATCTAGAAATTGACTGTCTTCATTCCATGATTCGAATTTATTATTACCCAAAAACAAATTCAATCCATTTGAAGTGCCCACCCAAATACGATCTTTTACATCTATTATTACCTCATAGACTGAATTATGAGTAAGTGATTTTTCTTTTCCAATACGATTAAAATAATTAGTAAAAATGGGTTGTTTGTAATGATTGTTTTTAAAAGCTAATTTTGTTAATCCGCCTTGAGAACCTATCCAGACGTTATTTTGTTTGTCAATGGTGATACTTGTGGTTACATTATTTTGTAATGAGTTTATGTTATTTTTCTTTTTTTTATAGCGTTCAATTTTTACCTGATTAGTGAGGGAAAGTTCTAACCTAAATACACCATACCCGAAAGAAGCACCCCATAAATTATTGTTTTGATCTAATGCAATGTCTTTTAAAAAATCACCACTAATACTCTGTGGGTTTTTTGAATCGTACTTAAATACTTTAAATTTTGGCTTTTTTGGGTTAAATGTTTTTAAGTCAATCATATTTAACCCTCTACTGGTGGCTATCCAAAGTCTTTGATTTTTTTTATCCTTAATAATCTTTCTAACCACTAAACCAGAAATACTATTCACATCGTTTTTATCTTCAAGGAAATAATATGGTTTGTCGTTTCTTATTAAATTTAATCCGCCTCCTGAAGTTCCTACCCATAAGTCTTTTTTATCTTTATAAATAGCAAAAACTACGTTAGAATTAAGAAGGTGTTTGCCCGTTTGATCTTTAGAGATGTTTTTAAAATAAGGTTTCTTAAAGTCTAATATATTTAGTCCATTAGCCGTTCCAACAATTATTTGATGATTAGAATATTGAATTAATGCCGTAATACCGTTATTACCTAATGACTCATGTCCTTCAGTTGATTTATCAATTTTCTTAACCA
>JAMONN010000094.1 GCA_027065775.1 Flavobacteriaceae bacterium
AAAATAAAAAACATGTATAATAAAATTACAAAAGTACTACCAACAAAACCCCATTCTTCCGCTATCGCACTAAAGATATAATCGGTATGTTGTTCTGGTACAAATTTACCATGTGTTTGTGATCCTTTTAAAAAACCTTGACCTAATAAGCCACCAGAACCAATAGCAATTTCAGATTGTAGTGTATTATAACCTTTACCTTTAGTATCTTTTATGATATTTAAAGCAAGGTCTATTCTATCTTTATGTCTTTGCGGTAAATTATTATTGTAAATATAATGGGTTCCGAAAGTAAAAATACTTGCGAACAAATAAATAGCAAAATATTGCACCCAAAATTTTCGCAGATTATATTTATTCTTATGATTTATATAAATTAATATAGAAGTGAATATAATTGTGATACCAATGAATACTAATAAAAAACCAAATTTAATTATTAAAATTGCTAGTACTAATAATAGCATGCCAATTAAAATATAAACTCTAGGCAAACCTTCTCTATAAAATACAAAAAAGAAAGCCAAAAACACTAATGCGGAACCTTGATCTGGTTGTAAAATAATTAAAATTGCAGGTATCGAAATTACCAACAACGCTTTTAATTGATTGCTGAGTAATTTCATATCAAACTGCTTGTCGCCAATAAGTTTTGCTACACCTAAAGCAACACCAATTTTTGAAAACTCAGATGGTTGTAAACTAAAATTACCAATACCATACCAAGAAGTTGCTCCATTAACCGTTTTTCCGAAAAGAAATAACCCAATTAATGACGCAATACACATTAGGTAAATTATACTTGAAAACTGTATGTAAAAACGTGTGTCTAGAAATAGCAAAATAACAATAAGTATTAAAGAAAGTAAAATAAAAACTAATTGTCTACCATATTGCACAGAGAAATCAAAAATTTCGAAATGCATATCGGATTTTGAAGTTGCATAAATATTTAACCAACCAATAAATACTAATGCAAAATACATAAGTATCAATTTCCAATCAAAATTTAATATGTTACTGTTGGTTTCTCTCAATCTTCTATTTTAATTAGTTGTTTATCGTATTCTTCTTGTAAACTTATGTTATATATTCTTTCTTCTATATGTTTTCTTTTTATAGATTTATTCAAATATTTTTCAATCATTAAAGTAGCAATTGGTGCAGCAATAGTGGATCCAAATCCACCATTTTCTATAATCACAGCAATGGCTATTTTAGGCTTATCTTTTGGAGCAAACGCAATAAAAATAGAATGATCTGCAAGACTTACTTTTTCATTATTAATTTTGATGAAATTTTCAACAGTACCCGTTTTTCCGCAAATATCTATACCTTTTACTTTAGAAGATCTACCAGTTCCTTTTTCAAAAACTTGAAACATACCTTCAATTACAGGTTCAAAATACTTTGTATCTACACTTGTTTTTATTGGTGTTGTAAATTTAGAATCTATCGTCACATCTTTAATATTTTTAACAATATGTGGTGTATAATAAAAACCCCTATTTGCAACCGCAGCAGTCATATTTGCTAATTGAATAGGCGTTGTTAACACTTGACCTTGACCAATAGCATTTGAAATAGTTGTAACTGCTCGCCATCTAAATGTAGGATACCAACCGTCATAAAATTTACCATCAGGAATAAGTCCAGCATTACCAACAGGTAAATCAACACCTAAATAATTACCAAATCCGAAACTTTTCGCATGTTTATTCCAAATATCTAAACCTTTATTTGGAGAATCATATTTTTCAATAATACCTCTATAAACATTAGAGAAATAAGCGTTACATGAATTATAAATAGCCTTTGTAAAACCAACTCTTCCACCAGTACCACAATGACATCTCATAAATTCATTTATTCTATTTCCGTACCTATAGCCATGATGACAAACAAAGTTCGAATTGGTTGTTATTGTTTCTTCTTGCAAACCAATTAAAGCATTAACTATTTTAAATGGCGAACCTGGCGCATATTCGGCTTTTAAACCTCTGTCATACATTGGTTTATTAATTTGATCCTTCATATATTTTGTGGAATATACAGAACGTTTACGACCAACCATATCGTTAGGGTTATAACTTGGTGCAGTTATTAGTGCAAGAATTTCGCCCGAATTTGGTTCTAAAGCAACAATACTACCTCTTTTATTTTGCATTAATTTTTCGCCATATTGTTGCAAAATAATATCTAAGGTTAAAGTTACATCTTTACCTATTTGTGCCAAGGTATCTTGTGAACCGTTTTTATAAGAACCAATTATACGGTTAAAATTATCTTTTTGATATCTTTTTACACCTTTTACGCCTCGCAATATTTTTTCATATTGTTTTTCAATGCCACTAAAGCCAATTAACTCTCCTTGTTGATAATATTTATCTTTTTTTAAGAGTCTTTGATTTACTTCACTAATATAACCTAATACATTTGCAGCGGAATTTATAGGATAATTTCTGATAGATCTTTTTTGAATATAAAAACCTTTAAAATTATGCATTTTTTCCTGTAAATTAGCATAATCACTTTTGGATAACTGTTTTAAAAAAACCGAAGGTAATCGCGTAGAAAAATTCTTAGCGCGTTTATATTTTTTTATAAAATCTTTTTTATCAATATTTATTAGTTTACAAAATTCTAGAGTGTCAATTTTCTTTAATTCTCTAGGAATTAACATCACATCATAAGAAATTTCATTTGCAACTAATAACTCACCATTTCGATCATAAACATAACCTCTATTTGGATACGTATATTTTTTTTTAATCGAATTTTCAATTGCTCTAGTTTTATATTTATCTGAAATTATTTGTAAATAAAAAAGCCTTCCTATATAAGTGAAACTTATGATAAATAAAAACGAATATATAAGTAAACTTTTATTGTTCATTGTTATTTACTGTTTGTTTTTTAAGAGTAACTGCACACTAAAACTAATAAGAATTCCAGAGAATATTGTAGTTACTAAAACTTTTTCTGAAATATCAAAAACATTTTGTGTTTTGTAAAATTCTAATAAAAAAACAACTAAATGATGTAAGAATGTTAATGAAAAAATATAAACTATTGCCTGAATTAAATTCAATTTTTTAATATTGAATAGTAGATAATCAAATTCCGTTTTATTCTGAATTAAATGTAATAAAGGTAATCGTATATACGCAATTAGCAATGTTGCAGCAGCATTAACACCACCTGAATTAGAAAAAATATCGACTGATAAACCTAATAAAAAACTAAGAACTAAAAAAATACCTTTTTCTTTTTTTATAGGATATAAAAAAACGAAAAGTATATATAATATAGGGTTTATATAACCAAATAATAATACGTGATTTAAAACCAATACTTGTAATAGTAGTAAAAGTATAAAACGAACGCTATTTGTAAAAATTACATTATTCATTATTGTTTTCTAATGCTTTAATTTCAATTTTATCTAAATTTGTAACAATATTTACATGTTTAATAGCACTCATATCATTAAACAAAGTAACTTCAATGTTTTGATAATTATTATTTGCAAGTTCAAAGTTTTCAATAGTACCAATTAAAATTCCTTCAGGAAAAATAGTAGATTTACCATCGGTAATTATAGTATCGCCAACTTTAATATCTGCTTGTCTAGGTAAATCTTCAAACTGAACAGTTTTATAACCTTTTGCGTTCCAGGTTATTGTACCGTAATGATGGTTCTTTTTTAAACGAGCATTTATTTTAGAATTTTCATTTAAAATAGACATCACAGTTGCATAACTACTTGAAGTATTCGAAACAATACCAATAACTCCTTTACTATTAATGACTCCTAAATCTTTATAGATACTATCTTTTTCACCTTTATTTATGGTTAGAATATTGTTACTTTTAACGTATTCATTATTCTTAATACTAGCATTAATGTATGTGAAGTTTTGTTTATAAATCAAAGAATCAAGAACTGTTATTTTTACTGTATTCGCCGTGTCATTTTTTTGAGTTAATAAATTTTTTAGTTTACTGTTTTCTTCTGAAAGTTGTAAATTATGTTCCTTAACATTACTATGGTTTGCTACAAGATTAAACTTATCATAGATAAAACCTGTAATAATATTAGACGAATTAATAAATCTACTTCTATGAAAAGAATGACTCTGTATGGTAAATGAAAAAGCAATTAATTCAAGAACTAGAAATAATAAAAAATATTTATACCTAATAAAAAAAGATATAATTTGATGCATTATGGGTTTAAGATTAAAAGATTAAACGACTAAAAGATTTTAGATTAAATGTTATTTTTTAATCTTTTAATTTGAATTTATTTCATTAATACACTTTTAAATTTCTCTAAATTTTTAAGCGTAATTCCTGTTCCTCTTACAACTGCTTTTAACGGGTCTTCTGCTAAATAAACAGGTAAATCTGTCTTTTTAGAAATTCGTTTATCTAAACCTCTAAGCATCGAACCGCCACCAGCAAGATAAATACCAGTATTATAGATATCCGCAGATAATTCGGGTGGTGTTTCAGATAAGGTTTCCATTACCGCATCTTCAATTCTTAAAATAGATTTATCTAATGCTTTTGCTATTTCTCTATATGATATTTGAATTTGTTTTGGTTTTCCGCTCAACAAATCTCTACCTTGTACTAACATGTCTTCTGGCGGATTTTCTAAATCTTCTGTCGCTGCTCCTACTGTAATTTTTATTTTTTCTGCAGTATGTTCACCAACATATAAATTGTGGTGTGTACGTAAATAATACGAAATATCATTAGTAAAAACATCACCAGCAACTTTAACAGATTTATCACAAACAATTCCTCCTAAAGCAATTACAGCTATTTCGGTTGTTCCGCCACCTATATCAATAATCATATTACCTTTTGGTTCTTGTATATCAATACCAATACCAATTGCAGCTGCCATTGGTTCATAAATTAGGTAAATATCTTTACCATTCATATGAATTGCAGAATCTTTTACTGCTCGTTTTTCAACCTCTGTAATCCCAGAAGGAATACAAATTACCATACGTAAACTTGGTGGAAACCATCGTTTTTTAATACTTGGTATTTTACGAATAAACTCTCGAATCATTTGTTCGGAAGCATCAAAATCTGCAATTACACCATCTTTTAAAGGTCTAATTATTTTAATATTAGAATGCGTTTTACCTTGCATTAATCTTGCTTCTTTACCAGTAGCAATAATTTTACCTGTATTTCTGTCGATAGCGACTATAGATGGACTATCAATTACAACTTTACCGTTATGTATTATTAATGTATTTGCTGTACCTAAATCAATAGCGATTTCTTCGGTCATGAAATCAAAAAACCCCATAGAATATTGTGTGTTTAATTGTTAAAGTAGTTAGTTGTCGGTAAAGATATAAAATTAATGCGTTTTATATCTTATTTTAGTAATGAATTTCTTTTTAGTTTTTACTAGAGGCATTTTAGCAAAAACTATATCACGTTTTGGCAAAACCGACATAAGTAAGACGTTTTGGCAAAACGTCTTTACCAAGGTTTTTTTATCTAGATTAGTGTTTAAAATGTCTTGTTTTTGTAAAAACCATTGCCATTTTATTTTTATTACAATAATCAATAGATAATTGATCTTTAATTGATCCGCCAGGTTGAATTACAGATTTGATACCTGCATTATTCGCAATCTCTACACAATCTGGAAACGGAAAAAAAGCATCACTTGCCATAACCGCATTATTTAAATCGAATTTAAAGTGTTTTGCTTTTATTATTGCTTGGTTTAAAGCATCAACTCTTGATGTTTGACCAGTACCACTTGCAAAAAGTTGCTTGTTTTTTACTAAAACAATGGTGTTAGATTTTGTGTTTTTACAAATTTTTGAAGCAAATAATAAATCTTCAATTTCTTTTTCTGATGGATGTAAATCTGTTGCCTGCTCTAAAATACTTTTAGAATCTGTAATAGTATCTCTTTCTTGCACTAAAACACCATTTAAACAAGTTCTTACGGTTGTTTGTGGCAATTTAATTTCTTTTTGAATTAATAAAATTCTATTTTTCTTACCTTTTAGAATTTCTAATGCTTCTTTTTCATAAGATGGCGCAATAACAATTTCGCAAAATAATTTATGAATTTCGTTTGCTGTAGCGACATCAATTTGTGTATTCGAAATTAAAACACCTCCAAAAGCAGAAATTGAATCGCCTGCTAAAGCATCTTTGTACGCTTGACTTACGGTTTCTCTTTGTGCAATACCACATGCATTATTATGTTTTAAAATAGCAAAAGTTGGTTGCTCATCTTTAAATTCATTCATTAAATTTACTGCGGCATCTACGTCTAACAAATTGTTGTATGACAATTCTTTACCATGTAATTTGTCGAATATCTTATCAAAATCACCAAAGAAAAATCCTTTTTGATGTGGATTTTCGCCATAACGCAAAATGTTACCATTATTTTCGCTTATTTTAAGTGCTAACTCATCATGGTTTTTATTAAAATAATTAAAAATTTGTGTATCGTAATGCGAAGAAACATTAAAGGTTTTTGCTGCAAAATATTTTCTTTGTTCTAAAGTAATTTCGCCATTATTAGTTGAAATTATTTCTAAAAATTCATCATATTGTTCCATTGAAGAAACACAAATAACATCGTTATAATTTTTTGCTGCTGCTCTAATTAAGGAAATACCACCAATATCAATTTTCTCTATAATTTCTTGTTCTGAAGCACCACTTTCAACCGTTTTTTCAAACGGATATAAATCTACAATAACAATATCAATTTCAGGAATTTCGAATTCTTTCAGTTGTTTTTTATCGCTATCATTATTTCTTCTGCTTAAAATACCACCAAACACTTTTGGGTGCAACGTTTTTACTCTGCCACCTAAAATGGATGGATAACTTGTTAAATCTTCCACTGCAATAACAGGAATCCCTAATTCTTTAATGAATTTTTCTGTGCCGCCAGTTGAATAAATTGTGACATTTAGTTCGCTTAGTTTTTTTACAATTGGTGCTAATCCGTCTTTATGAAATACGGATATTAATGCTGATTTTGGTGTCATTTTAAATTGCTTTAGGCAGTAAGCTTTATGCTTTATGCTTTGCAAAAGTACAAATTAACAAATGTTTGCATTCCTTAAATAATAAGATTAATTTACAACTTTATGAACAGGTTCTTAACTATAATTTTTGAAGCATTTTTTGCGCTTCCTCATAATTATAATTGGATTTGTCAGAAGTAATTTTAGTTAAAATACTTTTTGCTTTCTCAACGTCATTCATTTTAAGATATAATAACATTTTATACCAGTAACCTTTAGACGACCCTAATAAATCACTATTAATTAAATGATTAAGTGTTTTTTCTGCTTTAGTATATTTATGTAATTCTGTCTGTGAAATGCCTGTATAAATATAAAGTGTTGCTTTTTGTTTGGTCTGATTTATTAATGCTTCTTTAAAAATTGGCAATGCCTCTTTATAATTTTTATCTTCGAAATATTGTTGTGCTTTTGCTAAATCATTATTTGTAGCACCTCTTGTAATTAATGATGGTAGATCTAGATTATTTATATAACTAGCATATAAATTTTGTGGCGTTTCTTTTACATTAAAAACACTAGAAATAACAAACAGTATTGCTACAATAGATGCTGCCACAAAATAAATTAATTTAGAAGTATTTTTCTTTTTAAGATTTTTTTGATAATTAGTGTTTTCTTGTTTTAAGATTTGTTTTAAAGCATCACTTTTATCATATATATTTTTATACGTAATTATTTCTTTTGAATCTACATTCTCTATAAAACTCCATTTATCTTCATTTAAAGTTTGAAATAATTGTTTTTCTATTAAAAAATGCTCTTTAAATTTAGAGTCCGTTTTTAATCGGTCTAAAAAATCAGTTATTTCTTTTTTAGATAATTCATTTCTTAAAAAATGTTCTATTAATATGTCGTCTTTTAAGTTCATAACTCTTTTAGTGAATTAAAACGTGTATCTTTTTTTACTAATTCAATCAATTTTGCTTTGCATTTAAATACGCGTTGTCTTGCTACAGTTTCTGAATTATAGTTCATTTGTTTTACCATTTCACTATAAGGTGTTTTTGCAAAGAATAATTTTAATATTTTTTGACAATTTTCTGAGATTAAATTTAAGGTTTCATCAAATAACTCCCATCTTTTTTGTTCTAATATAGATAATGCCATATCATTATTTTCAGCTTTAAGTTCTATAACCTCATAATTTGTTACCTTATTTTTAGATTTATTTAATTCTCTACGCCATAAGTTTTTGCAAACTGTAAATAAATAAGCTTCAAAACTTGACTTTATAATAAATTTTTCTTTTTGATATCTAATAGTAAGTTGTAACAGTGCTTTTTGGAAAATATCTTCTGCATCTTGTTGTTGTCCTTTGTTTTGTAAGACAAACTTTCTTACTTTTGGAAAATATCTTTGATACACAACTTGTATTTCTTTGGTGTTTTCTTCTAATAAAGCATTTAAATAAAAAGAAGGATCTCTATTATGTGTCATTAATAAATTCAAGTTGTTTGTAAATACAAAAATAAAATTTATATTTGAAACATGGTAACAAAATTATATTTTATGAACTATAGAGTATAATTTTAACTTTTTAAAACCCTTTATTATGAGAAGTATGTATTTAAGAATTTTAGTGTTGCTGTTTATTTTTAGTTTTTTTGGTTGTAGTGAGGATAGTGAAATAGAATACTCAATTATTAATTCAACAAATGTATTATCTGAAAACTCTAATAAATGGATAGCACCAACTAGAAATAATTTTGTTGTTATATATGAAAATGGAATATCTCCTGATCAAATTCTTGCAATTAGAAGAAGTTTTTTTGCCGATTGTAAAAACCCAATCTTTCAATGTGAAGGATTGTTATCTTTAGAATTATCTAATGAATTACCTACAAGACCATATGAAGAGTTTTGGAAATTGACTGATTGTATTGAATCTGGCAAGTCAATTGATTTTACCTCCTCTTGTCCTAACGGTTTGTTAAGAGATATTCAAGACGAACTTGGTGTTGCCAATGTAATTTACTAAAAAATAATTTATTGAAACATAAATTCTCACAACATGTTTAGGATATTTAGTATTATATGCATGTTGTTTTCTATTTCATCTATAAAATCTCAATCAACTGATTATAATAGAATAATAAATTCAAAACTCGAAAAAGAAAAAAAAATCATTATAATTGATTCTCTTCTTTCAAAAGTTAAATTAAAACAAAGTGACTCTTTAGGTTATTATTATTCAAATTTTTCTAGTTGGTTGTATGCAAATTCAGAACATGCTAACGCAATAAAATTTGGGGAAAAGGCGATTTTAGAAATTAATAGAAAAAAAAGAATCGACACTATATTATTGCAAGAAACATTATATAAATTAGGTGTTTTTTTACAGAAATCGAAACCTAAAGATGCAATAAAATATTATAGTTCTGTGATTAAATTAAATAGTTTGCATAAAAAAGCATACTACAAATTAGGCTATGTAAATCTAAAAATTAATAATCCAATTAAAGCATTAGATTATTTTGAAATAACCGCAATGCTACTAAAAAATGACAATAGTTCTTTATTACATAATACATGTTTGCAAATAATCAATATTTGTTCTAATTTTGGAGATTTAGAGCATTTAAAGAAAGGAATTATTTATGGTAAATACGTAGATTCTTTAATTCAGAATTCAAAACTAAACAAGTATAAATTTTCAATAAAATTAAGGTTAGCAAGTCTTTATAATAAGCACAAGACACTTGATGTCGAGAAATCTAAAAAACTCTATTTTGAAGCACTTAAGATAGCAAAAACGGAAAATGATTCAATAAAAATAAGTTTAATTTTTAAATGGTTGGGAAATCTATATAATACAACTGATTATAAAAAATCTTTACGTTATTTAAATCAATCATTAGACTTTTCTAAAAAACATGATTCCGTCAACTTAAGAGAACTATATTATAATTATAGTTTAACTTATGCAAGAAAAGGAGATTATTTAAAAAGTATAATGTATAACCACAAAAGTTTACAATATTTTATTGGAAATGATTTAGTGAATTTTAAAGAAAAGGATAAGCAATTATTAATGCAAATAAAAAACAAACTTGTTTTATTAGAAATTTTACCAACTTTAGCAGATACTTATCTAAAATTATTTAAAAATTATAAAAAAGAAATATATTTAAAAAAAAGTATTGAATATTTTAAATTGACAGATTATGTAATAGACTTAGCTAAAATAAATAGTAACGAATTTAAATCAAAATTATTTTGGCGTAAAATAAGTGCGGATATTTATGGCAAAGCCATTAAAGCATGTTATTTAAATAATAATATAAAAGAAGCTTTGTTTTTCATGGAAAAAAATAAAGCATTATTATTAGTAGAAGACATCGTTACACAAAATTATAGATTAACTATAGACATACCAAAAAAATTATTAGATAAAGAAATAAATTACAAAAGACAACTTTCTACAATAAATCAAATATTAAATCTTAATAGTAACGACTCAATATTAAAATTAAAAATAGATCTTCAAAGAGAATTACATACATTTCAAGATAGTATATATAAAGGTGAAAACAAGCGAAATATAGAACCTGAAATTTTAACAGTAACTGATATTCAGAATGACTTGAATGAGAATGAAGTTTTTATTTCATACCATGTTTCTAAAGATAATGGTTTTGGTATTGTTACAAATAATGATAATGGTTATGTTATTTTTATTTCTAAACAAAAAACTTTTTTTCAAGAATTAAATGATATGATTCGTTTTAAAAAAGAGTTACGCTTATATTTAGAAACTCTAAAAAAACCTTTTGAAAATAAAACAGATATAGAGAATTTTAACGAAAAATCGTATGCTATTTTTAATAAATTATTTCCAACCAAAACAATAAAAGAACTAATCCAAAATAAAAAAATAATTATTTCATCTAATGATATTTTAACCTTTTTACCTTTTGAAAGTTTGGTAACTCAAAAAGAGTCCAATAATTATCTTATTTATTCTTCCGAAATTAGTTATACCTATTCCATGTCGTTTCAAGAGGAAAATAAAAAACGCAACCGTTTACCACAAAAAGAATTTTTAGGAATTGCGCCAATACAGTTTGTAGACTCATTAGCTAAACTTCCGAATACCAAAAAAGAAATAGCAAACCTTAAAAAAATATTTACTGGAAAATTACTTACAAATGAAAATGCAACCAAACATAATTTCAATTTAATAAGTAATGATTATAATATCATTCATTTTGCAACGCATGCAGATGCAAGTGATACTAATGAACCATGGATCGCTTTTAAAAATAAAAAACTGGGTTTGTCGGAATTATATACTACCAAAACACAGGCAGACTTAATAGTTCTTAGTGCCTGTAATACCTCATTAGGCAAAATTGAAACAGGTGAAGGCGTTATGAGTTTAGCTAGAGGTTTCTTTTATAGTGGTGCTAATTCGGTTGTTTCTTCTCTATGGAATGTAAATGATAAAGTAACTTCTGAAATAATGATTAGTTTTTATAAAAAATTAAAAAAAGGAGATACAAAATCTAAAGCGTTGCATGAGGCAAAATTAAATTATTTAAATACACATTCTAAAGCGGAACTATCACCATATTATTGGTCTACTTTTGTTTTAATGGGTGATACTGGTGAGTTGGCATTGGTAGATTCTGGTCTTAATTATTCTTATATTATTGTTGTAGGTTTGGTTATTTTAGTGTGTTTTATTTTCTTTTCCCGCAGATTTTCGCAGAAAATAAAGGTGTGAAATAAAGCATTATACTATCGTTTAACTTAATTTACTTAAAAGTTGCTTTAATTTCTTAGGGTTTTGACTATTATTCCAAAATAGTAATAACTCGATTAATTGGCTATCTTCATGATAATCGAAAAATACTGTAGTCTGTTTGGATATAACAAAAGACCTTAAATTTTCATGAAATAAAACTTTACCCTTTAATATCCCTACCTCAAGTTTTCCAACAAACTCATCAACTAATTGAATAAATTTAACTACTTCTTTGTTATTCCACTTTTCAAAAATAAATTCTAATTCTTTATCATAAGTAAATTTACTTTCAATAGACCAAACAACTTCCATAATATTTATTCAGTAATATTATATTTACTTCTTGATGCATTCATTACTTCCTTGTGAGAAAAAACTTTTCCTTGCTTAATACTTTTTCGACTTTGTATAAGTATGTCTTGAATTTCTGTTGGTAAATTTTCAAAAGTATCAACTTCATTTTGAGCATAACTTCTATAAAGAGTTCGTACCATACGTAAAAAACGTTCGTCAACATTTGCTAAGGAATTTATTACCTCTTTTCTTAATTTTATTACACTCATAGTTTATACTTGATAAACAAATATACAAATTATTACTAGTTTTGATAAATTAAATTCCATAATTTCAATTTCATATTGAAAATACAAATTCCGTGTGTAAAACACCTCATTTACTCCCGAAGTCTCGAGATAGTGGAATTAAAAACGAATGTCATTTCTGTAAATGTTGCTTAATTCGAGGATAAAATTTAGAACTTTGTCAAAGTTTAAAACTTTGACAAAGTATATTTTTTATTGCTTTAGGCATTGACAAGTACATCAAAATTTAAAATAAAAATAAATTTTGGGTAACAAAACATAAAATAACAGAACTGTATAATGTAATTCAAAAAACGATACATTTTGCAAGACTCCTTATTCACTATAGTTCAAACCTTACTACACAAAAACAAAATCCCCTTCAATAAAGAAGAATTAAAACTTCAAATCAAAAGTCACCCGTCTTACCCGAGTTTACATGCTATAACAGGTGTTTTAGATCATTTCGGTATAGAAAATATGGCTTTAGACATTCCTCAGAACGAAGAAGTTTATAAGCAACTACCAAAACATTTTATAGCGCAACTTAAAAATGAAAAAGGAGAACATATCCTCTTTGTAGATAAAAATAATGCTACAGTTAAATTAAATTATACTGATGGTAAAAGAGAAAAAATAAACAAAACTGATTTTTTAAAACAATGGACGGGTATTGTTGTAGTGGTTGATGAAAAAGAAGAATTAAATACTTCTACTAACAATTCCCTTACAAAGTCTATAAAGTATTTGCCAATACTATTATTAGTTGCCGTTTTAGGTTTCATGCTTTTTAATAAAGCAACTTTTTCCTTATTCAATGTATCTCACTTTATAGCATCTACTATAGGCATATATGTTAGTGTATTGTTAGTAAAACATGAATTAGGGATTAATTCAGAAACCGTAGAAAAATTATGTAACCAAACTGAAAAAACCAGTTGTAACGCTGTTTTAAATTCTAAAGGAGCAAATCTATTTGGTTTATTTAAATTAAGCGATGTTTCGTTTGTTTATTTTGCTAGTTTAACTTTCGCTTGGTTATTGTTTTATATGACTGCCACTGCTGTCGTTTTTAATACAATGATTTTATTAAGTTTAGCAGCAGTACTATTAGTAGCATACTCTGTATATTACCAAGCAGTAGTAGTTAAAAAATGGTGTCCGTTATGTTTGGTAACTGCATCTGTACTTTTGTGT
>JAMONN010000095.1 GCA_027065775.1 Flavobacteriaceae bacterium
AAAATAAGTGAAAATATTTACATGACAAAACACTGTGCTAACTATTATGCACAGTGGATTGTCTTAAATTTTTTAATAAAGTTTTGCGGATTTAAGGTACTCTGTAATTTATATTTTTAGATATCAAAAGCAGTTTTGACTTTATCGATATAATCTAATTTTTCCCAAGTAAAGGTTTCTACTGTTTTGGTTATTTTTTTCCCGTCAGCAGATGTAAAACTTACCTCTTTAATTTCTGATTTTCTACCCATATGCCCATAAGAAGCAGTTTCTAAATAAATAGGGTTACGCAATTTTAGGCGTTTTTCTATAGATGCAGGCCTCATATCAAACAGTTTTTCGACTATAGTTGAAATTTCGCTATCTGTTTTATTTATTTTTGATGATCCATAAGTAACCACATTAATGGAAGTTGGTTTAGCAACACCAATAGCGTAACTAACCTGTACTAATATTTCATCACAAACTCCAGCAGCAACCATGTTTTTAGCAATATGCCTAGCAGCATAAGCAGCACTTCGATCTACTTTACTAGGATCTTTTCCGCTAAAAGCGCCACCACCATGCGCACCTTTTCCGCCATAAGTATCTACAATAATTTTTCTACCTGTTAAACCTGTATCGCCATGTGGTCCGCCAATAACAAATTTACCAGTTGGATTTATGTGATAGGTAATATTATCATTAAATAATGCCTGAATAGGTTTTGAAAGTTTTGCGATTACGCGTGGCATTAAAATAGAAACTAAATCTAATTTAATTTTAGCCAACATTTTTTCATCTTTATCAAAATCATCATGTTGCGTAGAAATTACAATGGTATCAATTCGTTGTGGTTTATTATCGTCTGAATACTCAATAGTAACCTGACTTTTAGCGTCTGGTCTTAAATAAGTAATAGTATCATTCTCTCTTCTAAGCATTGCCAATTCAATTAATAAACGATGGCTTAAATCTAATGCTAATGGCATATAATTATCGGTTTCATTGGTAGCGTAACCAAACATCATACCTTGATCTCCAGCGCCTTGCTCCTCGCCTTCTGCTCTATCTACACCTTGATTAATATCGGAAGATTGTTCATGAATAGAAGAAAATACACCACAAGAATTACCATCAAACATGTATTCACTTTTGGTATAACCGATTTTATTGATTACATCTCTAGCAATTTTTTGAACATCTAAATAGGTATTAGATTTTACTTCACCTGCAAGAACAACTTGACCTGTTGTTACTAAAGTTTCACAAGCTACTTTTGAATTTGGATCGAATGCAAGAAAATTATCAATTAGTGCATCAGAAATTTGATCTGCTACTTTATCTGGATGACCTTCTGAAACAGATTCAGAAGTGAATAAATAAGACATATATGTATTTTTAATTCAATTATTAAATTCTGAGTGCAAAATACTTTAAGGTAGAAATCTACTGCTTTAGCATTTTTAACGAGGTTGCAATCAGACAAATTTTTCCTCTTAATAAGACTGTAAAATTAATGAATTTTAATCAATAATTGCAACTTTTATTCGTGAGACTCTAAAAAATTATTTTTAATTTTTTAATTAGTCAAACTAATCCCGCTTTTTTAGCGAGATATTGATTTAATATCTCTTATTTTTAAAAAAAATCTGTAAAACTAAGATGCTTCACTAACGAACTTAACAGCATCTTATAAACTCTTTAATGTAGATAATATGGCGAAATCATCAAATAAACCAAAACGCCAGTAATAGCAACATACAACCATAACGGAAATGCTATTCTTGCGATTTTTTTATGCATTTTAAAATCCGAATTTATTGCTCTAACAAATGTAATCAGCACAAAAGGAATAACTACAATGGATAAAATAATATGTGAAATTAAAATGAAAAAATAAAGAACTCTAATTGTACCAACACCACCAAATTTAGTATCTCCAGAAGTTGCGTGATGTAAAATATATAAAAATAAAAATAAAACCGATAAACCAATGGCGGTTTTCATTAAACGTTCATGTAGTCTTCGTTTTTTGTTTTTAATTGCCCAAACTGCTACGATTAATAATATGGCAGTAAAACCATTTATTGTAGCGTAAATTGGCGGTAAAAATACAGGTAATTCTAAATCTAATTTTATTCTGAATAGAGATGCTACTACAATCGGAATTATAACTGAAAGTATTAGTATTGTTTTATTATATTTTTTGTTTGAAGTCATAATATTCTATAAGTGAAACGGTCTAAAGTCTATTAATCTAAAATCTTAAAAAATTATTCTTGTAGTAATAAAGCAATATCTTCTTTTAGCCAATTAACTTGTTTAATATCTAAGCCATCATAATACATTATTGGGTTTTCAAAACCATTTTGCGTAACTGTTCTAGAACGTATAAAACCATTTTTATCGATTAAAGCAAAAAGTCCAGAATGTTCAAAACCACCTTCGGCTTCTGTATTTTCACCAGCAGAAATTTTAAAACCGCTATTTGCTAATTCGTAAATTGTTTCAATCTTACCATTTAAAAAATGCCAGTTTTTCATGGTTGCTCCTTTTTCTTCTGCATACTTTTTTAATACTTCTGGTGAATCTCTTTCAGGATCAATACTAAAAGAAACAATACCAAAATCAGGGTTATCTTTATATATATCTTGAATTTTAACCATATTTTTGTTCATAATAGGACAAATGGTAGGGCAATTAGTAAAAAAGAATTCTGCCACATAAACTTTGTTCGCAAAATCTTTATCAGAAATAGTAGCATTATTCTGGTTTGTAAAACTAAAAGTTGGTGCTTTTTTATCGAATTTATATAGTCCGGATTTTTTTTTCTCAGAAGATATTTTATCTAAGCGCTTCGATTTTTTTACAACCTTATTATTTGAAATCGAATTCACTAATTTTGGTAAAGCATAAATGCCAAAAAGTAAGATAATAAACGAAATGCCTATGTATGAATAATTTTTTTTGTTCATTTTTTTATTCTAAACTATATTGTTTTTTGACTTACTAACCACTGAGTATTAATCAATTATTCTTATACGGATTTTTAAAAACCTCTTCCTTTTTATTCTTTTTTAATGCACGTCTATATTCTTCTAAAACAATTCTAATATCATCTACCATTTTTTTATGAATCATAGAAATACTTTCGGCATTGTAACTATATAAATTACCATCTGTAATATCTTCATCATCATTTCTACCTCTTTGAAAACCTTCTTTATCTATAATAAATACTTCAGATGAATATGCAAGAGAATCTAATTTTACGTTAGTTTTTAAACTTTTATATAATAGATTAATCTTTTCTTTTTCAGTAAAAACAAATTTCCAATTTTTAATATCTGTTGTAAATTGCAATTCTTTTTTTAATTGATTTACTTTTTCTTGAGTTCCAAACGGTGAAATAATTACCATTTGAAATGTTTTAAACTGATAATATGGTTTGTATATTTTTTCGTTTAAATTTAATGCATTCGTTTTTCGGTTTAACAAATCTTCCCCAAAAAAACCTAGAATAGTTATGTGGTCTTTAAATTTAACTTCTTGGTTGGGTTCTAATGTTGAAATAGAAATTACCTTTTTGTTTTGTACAGGTAAAAATGTTGCATTAATATCTACTAATAAAATAAGTAAATAAAATAGTAATGGTCCGATTAACAAGGCGAAAAGCAACCAAAATTTCTTCATAGTAAAGGATAAAAAAAGCGTTCAAAAAGAACGCTTATAATTTTTAATTGAATAGTAGATTTTTTGCGTCATGTAATGCAGTTCCTTCGGTTAGAAGGTAAAATGATAAATATGCAATTAAGAAAATTGCAGACCAAACAATAGAACGTCTTAACCATTTTTTTTCTTCTTTTAAATGCATAAAATACCATGCAATATAATATGCTTTTACTAATGTTAAAGCTAAAAATATCCAATTTAACCAACTTGTTCCTAATACGTTATTTAAATATAAAAAATCATATTTTTTAATTCCTAGAAACACTTCTACTAATGTAATTATAGAGAGTAATCCAAATACTTTCCAAATTAATGCTGTATGTGATTTTTCTGCGTGTGCCATTTTTATGTTTTATAATATTATTAAACTAAGTAGAAGAATGTAAATACAAATACCCAAACTAAATCGACAAAATGCCAATAAAGACCTGCTTTTTCAATCATTTCGTAATGACCTCTTTTTTCATAAGTACCTAAAATAACATTAAAAAAGATAATGATATTAATTAAAATACCTGAAAGAACGTGAAATCCGTGAAATCCTGTTATAAAAAAGAAGAAATCACCAAATAATGTTTTACCATATTCGTTAACTTTAAGATTTGCTCCAAATACTACTTGTTTTGCTTTTGCTAATAATTTTGTTGCTTCTACACCAGAGACTATTATTTTTTCTCTTTTTGCTAAATCAATATTTTCTGTTTTAATTGCTATTTCTGGATGATTTTTAAGACCATCTAATACTTGTGCTAAAGTAACTTCTGGCACACTTGCCTCGCTTTTATACCAAATACCTTCGCTTTTAGTATGTTGTACTCTTTCATTTGCAGAATGTGTAGCAAACTCTTTTAGTCCTATTTGATAATAATGACCTTCGGCATCTTTTTTAACAAATTGAATTATTTGACCATCATTTAATTGAATTGCTCCTTTATCGCCACTAATAAAATGTTTCCATTCCCAAGCTTGTGAACCTAAAAATATTAAACCTCCAATTATGGTTAACAACATATATATTGTAACTTTCTTTTTATTCATTTGATGGCCAGCATCTACTGCAAGTACCATTGTAACCGAAGAAAATATTAAAATAAATGTCATAAATGCCACATAAATCATTGGCATTGGTGTATGTGTAAATGGCACATGTGTAAATACATGATCTGCAATTGGCCAAGTATCAATAAATTTATAACGCATTAAACCATAAGCACCTAAAAACCCTGAAAACGTTAATGCATCGGAAACTAAGAAGAACCACATCATCATTTTACCATAACTTGCGTTAAACGGTCTTCCTTCTGTACCTTTTACTGATTGATTTGGAAGTGTAACATCCATATAATTATTGTATTAGTTTGATTTTTGAATTATCGAAAACGCAAAGATAAAAATTTGCATGGAATTAACATTATATTACGTAAAGAAAAAATAAAAATAGTAAAACCCATAAAGCACCTAAAAAATGCCAAAAAATTTCACCCAACTTTATACCTAACATATTTATGGCGGAATATTTTCCTCTATAATTTTTAAAAAGTAATACCAACAATACTATCAGACCAGCGATAACATGTACTATGTGAGCAACCGCAACTACGTCGAATAAAGAAGATGCAATATTACTTTTAGGTCCTGTAAAAAACAAACCCATATTAGTTAATGCAACATAACCTTGGTATTGAAAATAAATAAATACAATACCAAATATTAAAGTTAGTAATAATAAAACGGAAGTTTGCTGTCTATTTTCTTTTTGCATTGCTTTTTTAGCAAAATAAAAAGTAATACTACTTAAAATAATAAATAAAGTGCTAAAATAGAAAAGGTTTGGCATATCAAACGAAACCCAATCGTCTCTTTTTCTACTAATTACATAGGCACTTGTCAATCCTGCAAAAGCCATCGACAACGAAACCAATGCGAAATAAAGCATTTGTTTGAACGTTTTTTCTTTTAATTGTGTATCCATATCTTAATGTAAAAATTTATCGACTACAAAAATAACCTGTATTAATGTTATATATAGAACGCTAGAAAGCATTAATTTTTTTGCAATAGCATTCGTTTGTTCTTTGTGTAATTTTATTCCGAAATAAAGCATAAATAATCCTGAAAACAAAACTAAAATAGCAGCAATAGGCGATAAATATAATTCGCCTGTTTTCCGTAATATCGGAATTAATGATGCAAAAATCATAGATATGGTATAGATAATAATAAGTTTACTTGCTTTTTTACTTTTTTCGCCTGTTGGCATCATGTTAAAACCTGCTTTTTTATATTCGTCAAATTGCATCCAACCAATTGCCCAAAAATGAGGGAATTGCCAAAAAAATTGAATCATAAATAAAACACCTGCTTCAATTCCAAATTGATTTGTAGCGGCAACCCAACCTAACATAAACGGAATTGCACCTGGTATTGCACCAACAAATACACTAATTGGCGATACAGGTTTTAAAGGCGTATAAGCGCTTGTGTATAAAAAAACTGAAATAGCACTAAACATTGCCGTTTTGGGATTAATCATATATAAGAAAGTTAATCCTAAAACAAGAAGTATTATGGCTAGTATAAAAGCACTGTTTTTTGAAACTCTACCTGTTGGCAATGGTCTATTTTTGGTTCGCTCCATCAATTTGTCAGGTTCAATTTCAATAATCTGATTGAAAACATTAGAAGCACCAACCATACAAAAACCACCAACCAGTAATAAACTAAATATTTTAATATCGAATTTATCTACTGCTAAAAAATAACCAGCAATAGATGAAACAAGAACACTAATGGTTAAACCTAGTTTAGTTAGTTGTTTGAAGTTTTCGAAAACACTTACTTTAGTTGTTATGATTATATTAGCGGTCAAAATAAAACGTAGAATTTTTAGTTTTAAAATTTTTGCAAAGATAGTTTTAATTCAGAAAAAGAATTGTAGAACAGTCGTAAAGTTTTTTAAATAAAAAAAAAATGAAAAAAACTTTGATATATTAAAATATATATTAGATTTGCACTCGCAATTTTAGTTATTATGTTTTAATAACTTTCTGCGAAAGTAGCTCAGGGGTAGAGCATCACCTTGCCAAGGTGGAGGTCGCGGGTTCAAATCCCGTCTTTCGCTCTGAGTATTTTGAAATACTATTTTAGATTTTCTAAAATAAATTCAATACATCATGCTTGAGTGGTGGAATTGGTAGACACGTTGGACTTAAAATCCAATGGACGCAAGTCCGTACGGGTTCAAGTCCCGTCTCGAGTACAAGTAAAAACCTTAACTATTTAGTTTTAAATATGTTAAGGTTTTTCTTTTTTATAAAATGTACGGTTTTTGTACGGTGAATTGAATTAGACACTTTCCTTCTAATTTTAATTTGTGGTTAAATTGATTAACTTTTATATTATTTACTGCTAATATCGTAAGATTTTTACATTAATTCAAATTGGTAATTAAAAATATGCTTAATTTTGAAACCAATGTTATGATTACTTCCAACCAAACCAATAAATAATATATGAGTTTAATTCAAAAAGGTATAGAAGAAAAATTAATTTCTTTATCCGATGACCATAATACAATAACGTACTTATATCAAAAGAAAAAAAGGAATTATAGAAACCCTGAAGAAAAGGTACAAGCCGAAACTTTTTTAAAATTAGTTTTAGAATATGGTTATCCTGTTGAACATATTGAACAATTTAAAAAGGTTACAATGGGGTCTTCTTCAAAAGAGGCTGATATAATTGTACACGAAAACGAAGATTGGAATGCTCCAAAAATAGTTGTTGAATGTAAAAGACAAGATGTTTCAGAGCAAGAATATAAACAAGCCATAAACCAAGCATTTAGTTATGCAAGTGCATTAACTGGAACTGTAAAATTTATTTGGGTAACTTCTAATATATTAAATGAGTGGTTTAAATTTGATAAAGAAAAAGAAACAAGAGAAGTTTTAGGACAATTACCTGCTTATGGTTTTGATGAGGTTGCTCCTTATAATTTTGTAAAAGGTGGTGGAGAACGTGAATACCTTAATAATAAAGGTAAAAAGCAAACACAAAGATTTCAAGATTTAAAAGTAGTTTCTGAAAATGAATTAACTGGTAGATTTAAACAAGCACATAATGCTCTTTGGGCAGGTGGTCAATTAAATCCATCAGAGGCATTTGATGAATTAGATAAATTAATTTTTTGTAAAATTTGGGATGAAAAATACAACCTTGAAGATGGTACTTTAAAAGGTCGTAAAAAAGGAGAAATTTATGATTTTCAAGTTATCACGTTATCATCAGTAAGAAAAACAAATGAAGCACTTGCAAAACGGATAAGAAATATTTATAAAGCAGGTAGAACTTTTGATAAAGAAGTTTTTAAAGATGATATTAGACTCTCTGACCAACGTATTAGAACCATTGTAGGTTATTTACAAGAAATAAATTTGAGTGCTACAGATTTAGATAGTAAAGGTCGAGCATTTGAAACCTTTATGGGTAGTTTTTTTAGAGGAGAATTTGGACAATATTTTACACCTCGTGTTATTGTACAGTTTATAGTAGAATCATTACCTATTAAAAATACTTCTTTAGTTTTAGATACTTCTTGTGGTAGTGGTGGTTTTTTATTACACGCTTTAGATAAAGTAAGAAGAAAAGCAAACGAAGAATTTCCAGACTATAATACAGATATTGAAGAACATAATAATTGGAAAGATTATTGGCACAGTTTTGCAGAAAATAATTTATATGGTATTGAAATAAACGAACAAATTGCACGTACAGCCAAAATGAATATGATTATTCACGATGATGGACATACAAACGTAATTTCAATAGATGGATTAGTTCCGTTACAAATCAACAATGCCGCTGATAATGAAACCAAAGAACAAAAAGATTATAGGTTACAGTTAAATGATATTTCTATTGAAAAATACATTCAAGAAAATGGACTTAAAACGAACGGTTTTAAAAATAATACGTATGACTTTATTATTACAAATCCACCTTTTGGAAGTAAGATAAAAAGTAACGAAAAAGCCTATTTAAAAAATTATACTTTTGGTAAAAAACAAGTAGATTGGTTAGATTTTAGAGGTAAAACGATGACTTACAGAACTAACCAAAGTACAGAGGTTTTATTTATAGAACAATGTTATAATTTTTTAAAAGAAGATGGTTATTTAGCCGTTGTTTTGCCTGATAGCATTTTAACAAACAGCAGTTTACAATATGTAAGAGACCAAATTGAAGATTGGTATAGATTAGTTGCTGTAATTAGTTTGCCTCAAACAGCATTTAGTGCCACAGGTGCTGGTGTTAAAAGTTCTATTTTATTTATAAAAAAATACAATAGTAAAAAAACCAATGAAATACAACGTATTAAATTTAATTTACAAGAGCATTTAAAAAACGAATACAATTATATAGATACCGTTAAAAAATGGTATAAAAAAAGAAATAAAATTGTTGATGCTCAAGAAAATGGAAACTTTACTTATGCTGATAGAATAAAAGAATTTCAAGAAGAATTAAACGAACAATACCATAAAAGAAAAGCAACAGCATTAAAAGACTATCCTATTTTTATGGCTATTGCTGAAAATATTGGTTATGATGCAACTGGTAAATCTTCTTCTATATTAATAAATAAAGAGCAAATAATTGATGGTAATTATAAAACTATTATTGAGCATTTAAGCCACGACCTTTTTGATGAAAAACACATTAAAAAATATGACATACAAGGAGATGAAATAGGAGCAAAAAAGGTAGTATTAAACGCAGGTATTTTAAAAGAACTGTCTCATTTTATAAAACAAGTAGAAAATGGCAGTATATAAATTTTTAGATAAAGTAGATAAAAATAAAATATTTATTACAGATTGGTCTGAAATTGATAATAGACTTGACCCTGAATTATTACTTTACAATAAAGAAATATCTTTATTTAAATATCCATTAATACCTTTAAAAAGACTTTTAATAAAAGACCCTCAATATGGTGCAAATGAAACTGGAATTGAAAGGAACGATATACAAGAACCAAGATATATTAGAATTACGGATATTAATGAATTTGGAATTTTAAAAGATGTTTTAGGAAAAACAGCAAAAACAATAGATGAAAAATTTATATTAAATAATAATGACATTCTTTTTGCAAGAAGTGGAAATACAGTTGGGAAAAGTTATTTACACAAAAAAGACAATGTGAATTATTCCTGTTTTTTTGCAGGTTATATGATTCGTTTTGTTGTAAATCAAAAAATTATTTTACCTGACTATCTTTTTATTTACACGCAACTTGAACCATTTAAAAAATGGGTTAAAGCAATAATGAGAACTGCTGGACAACCCAATATAAATGCAGAAGAATATAAAAATTTAAAAATACCAACACCTTCAACATTAACAGAACAACAAAAAATTATAAATCTTTATAATAAAGCATACCAAACAAAACAACAAAAAGAGCAACACGCAAAAGAATTACTTAACAGTATTGATACCTATTTACTTAAAGAGTTAGATGTTGTTTTACCAAAAAAAGAAACTAACTTACAAAGTAGAATGTTTCAAGTTAATTTTAGTGAGGTAAGTGGAGAAAGGTTTGACAGTTACTATTATAGAAAGGATTTCAAACAATTTTTTAAAAATCTAAAAAAAGGAAAGTATCCTATTATTTCTCTAAAAAAAGCATCCAATAGAATTACAAGTGGAATTACACCTAAATCTCGAAGTGATTCATATACTAATATGAAAGATGGAATTCCTTTTATAAGAAGTGGAAATATCAATATCAATGGTGATCTAAATTTTAATGATTTACTTCATATAAAAAAGGAAATTCACAATGGTAGAATGAAATCATCAAAAGTTCATTTTCAAGATTTAATGATTGCTATTGTCGGTGCTACAATTGGACAAGTAGGTATTTATTTAGATAAAAAAGAAGCAAATATAAATCAAGCAATTGCTCTTGTTACTTTAAAACAAAATATTAATCCCTTTTATATTAAGGAATTGTTTAAGTCAAGTATTGGTCAATATAACTTAAATAGATTAAAAAGACCAGTTGCAAGAGCAAATATTAATCTCGAAGAGATTTCAACAATGCAAATTATTTTACCTCCAAAAGAAAAACAAAAAGAAATAGCAGAGCATATAAGAGGTATAAGATTAAATGCAAAAAGAACTCTATTAGAGGCAAATACTATTTTAGAGAATGCAAAGCAAGAAGTAGAACAGTTAATATTAGGAAAAAATGAAAATATCATACAATGATTTATTAAAACAAATGGAGTTAATTAAAAATGTTTTATTAACCAAAAACAAAAATGATTATTTTACAGAAGTGTGGTTTAAATTTACAGATGGAAAATATCTAAGTATTAGTTTAGAAATGAGTTTTGGAGAGTTCTTTTTTCTTAAAAATTTAGTAGGTAAAGGAAATGCACTTGATATTAGTGAAAGTGTAAGAGATACTTTAATACAAGAAAGCAATATAGAAAAAATAATCACAATGTTAGAAAACTCAAAAAACGAGATTTCAAATAATAAAGAAACTATAAATGAAGTAATTGAATTAGTTAATAAAATGCCATCAATTATAGGAAATAATTAAAATATGATTTTAAGAGGAATATTAGATAATTCGTTAGGTGGTGCAATTTGTATAAGAGGTTATGCTAATATTAGTGATATTGCAAAAGCATCAGAACCAAATGAACAATACCAAAGAGATATAATACCTGAACATAAAAAGGAATTGAAATCTTATTTAGAAAAAAGGAAGTACTTATTCTTTCCTGAAGTGGTTTTAAGTTACACTATCAATAATGATATTGATAATATTAATATCGAAAGTAGCCTAACAGAATATTTTAAAATTAAAGGTAAGAAAGATAAAAAGATTAAATTTTCAACATTTAAAAAATCTTATGCTGGTGAAGATAGTAGGTCTAAAGAAACTTTAAATCTAATTACTATTGAGATTGATGATGTGTTATTAAGAGGAATGAAACCTTTTAAAAGAATTGATGGGAATCATAGATTAACAGCATCAGAAGAGGTAGATGATTATTATAAAAATTTTAAAATACCTTTTTGTATTATTTTACTTAAAGATGATATAGATGCAAATAAATATGAAAGTGTGGTTTTTCATAATATCAATTCAAAAGGGAGACACTTAACATCCGAGGAAAACTTAAAAGCAATATTAAATAAGAAATACTTTACAGATGAAGAATTAAATGAAAATTTTTCTTGGGCTTATGTAAAGGCAAGAGATTTAATTGAAAAAATTGATTTTGGATATTTAGATGCTATCAAAAATTCATTTGTAAATAAAAATAATACAACTGAATTGCATATAAGAACAGTTGCTATTAAAATTTTAGAATTTTTAAAATTTAAAAAATTAATTCGCAAATCAGTTAGTATTGATAATTTAGTAAAAAAATTAAATGTAATTAATTCAATTTATAAAAGTGTAGATGAATTAAAAAATTCAACAGACGAAGGTTTGTTGGTTGCTTTTATTTACTACGCTTTCAAACACGAAGAGAGAAAATTAGCCGCATTTAAAAATTGGGTTTTAGATAACAGTATCCACGAACTAAATAATATTGAAACAGAGAGTATTGTAAAAATTTATGATAAAGTTTTAGAGCGTGAATTACGAATATTTATGGCTATGCCTTATTTTAATCATAAAGAGGTGGATAATTATAATGAAATACTGAAACGAGTAATTGACACAATATTAATTAAAAACCCACATTTAAAATTATCTATGCATCCAATTATGAGAGAGAAAGGTGCTTCTATGGATATAGTTGCCAATCTTTTAACTAATATCAGAAATTGTGAAATTTTTATTGCAGATATAACTGATAATAATGTCAATGTTTTTTATGAATATGGTTACGCTCAAAGCCTAAATAAACCTGTTGTTTTAGTAAAAGATGAAAATTGTAAAAAGAAACCTCCTTTTGATGTCGAACATCTTTTGAGACTTACATATAACGGGCATTTAGGATTAGAAAACATATTAGTAGATAGGATAATACAAACCGTTAAACAACTTGGATTTCCTTTAAATGAATAAACTATGAAAATATACAAAAGCAACAAAGAAAATCTAAAATCAATAAAAGAAAAACCTTTTAAATTAGAACGAGAAATACAAACTGTATTTGAAAATAATTTAAAGGAAATAATGGGTTTACAATTGGTAAAATCAGAATTTACAATAAAAAACAAACGTATTGATACATTGGCTTATGACAAACAATCAAAAGCATTTATTATTATAGAATACAAACGAAGTAAAAACAGTAGTGTTGTTGACCAAGGGTTTACTTATTTAAACCTAATGTTAAACAATAAAGCAGATTTTATTATAGAATATCTTGAAACTCAAAAAGAAACGCTTAAACGTACGGATATAGACTGGACACAAACACGAGTAGTTTTTGTTTCTACAAATTTTACAGACAATCAAATTACTGCAACTAATTTTAAAGATATTGCCATTGAACTGTGGGAAGTTAAAAGATATGATAATGATATTATAAGTATCAATCAAATTAAAAAAAGCAAATCAGCCACAAGTATAAAACCAATTATGGCAAACGATAAGGAGTTAGAAGCAATTACAAGAGAAATAAAAGTTTATACAGAAGAAGACCACAAAGCAAATAGAAGTAATGAGATAATAGAATTATACGATACCTATAAAGATGCTATTCTAAATTTAGCAAATGGTATTGAAATTGAATATAAAAAAGATTATGTACCTCAGTTCGACGTAAGGAATTAGCAAAAAAGTTCTAATTGTGAAGATTTTTCAGTTTCAAATTTAATGGATGGTTTTTTATCTTGAAAAGTATAAGCAATAATAC
>JAMONN010000096.1 GCA_027065775.1 Flavobacteriaceae bacterium
TTGATAAGGAACGACTAATTATTCTGTATTGAAGTAACTTTATTAACATTTACAATAAGAAAGTAATGGTTTAAAATACTCTTACTTCGAGTTGTAAAATTAACCATTATTGCATTTATTTACTGTTCTCTATAATATTTACTTTTCTTTTTTTCTCAGTTACTTGTTTTTTAATTCTAATACTTCTTTTTGTTTCAGATTCATATTCATCTTTTTCGAGTAATCTTAAACCCGCCATTACAACTTGATTCATTGAAATATATCTTCCTGTTTCGAGTTCTTTTTTAATAATATCTATGTAATAATAATTCAATGATATTGAAGTTTTTTTTGTTGTTTTCATATTTTTTTTAGTTTCTTTTCCAATGTATATTTTACGAACTGATAAGGATATTCCGTTAGATTTTAAATTGTATTCGCTTTTTTTATTAAATTCTCTTACTGCTTTTATATTTTCAATGTATATAAAATAGTTGCTTTATTAAATCATAAAATACAGATAAATAGGTAACTATATTCTTTTTTAACCATTAAAGACAATGACTATATAAAATTATTGTAAAGTTTCATATACAATGTCGTAAAGTACGAAGGAAAAATTGATAAAAACAATTAAAAAGAAATTTTTTTTCAAAATTAAACTAAGGTTAAAACTTCATACCAACTTTAACATTCAAAATTCTACCAGACAAAAAATTTGGTATCGCAAAAGAACGTCTAGAAGAAACATCTCTAACCCAAGTATTTGTAATCGAATTTTGCACATCAAACATATTAAATAATTCTAAACCAATACTTAATTCTTTAAACCTTTTTAACCAATTAGCATTTGCTGGTTTTTCAGCATCTACTAAAATGTAATTAAAACCAATATCCGATCTAAAGTAATCTTTCAATCTATTTTGAAATAAATACGGATCTGCTCCAGTTGGTGAACCACCAGGAACTCCTGTATTATAAATCATATTTAAAAACATCTTGAAATTTTTATTAGTAGGCAAATAATCTTGAAACAAAATACCAAATTTTAAACGTTGGTCTGTTGGCCTATCAATATAACCTTTATCATCTATATTTTCTTCTGTTTTCAAAAATCCGAACGTAAAATACGATTCTGTTCCAGGTACAAATTCGCCACTAATACGCATATCTAAACCTGTAGCATAAGCAACAGCATTGTTTTTAGCAGCATATCTTATTTGTACATTATCAATAGTAAACGGATTAACATCGGTAATATCTTTATAATATGCTTCGGTTACTAATTTAAAATCACGATCCCATAATTTAAAGTTATAATCAGATCCTAAAACAAAATGAAGTGATTTTTGTGCTTTTACATCTACATTTACTGCGCCATTTACATCACGTAATTCTTTGTAAAATGGTGGTTGATAATAAAAACCTGTTGCAAAACGGAATAATATATCTTTTTCCCAATTTTCAGGTTTAATAGCAAATGTTGCTCTTGGACTAACAACTGTTTGATTAGAGGAGTTACCTAAACCATCATCAACATTCCAATTATGAACTCTTGCACCTAAATTAAACCAAATTTTAGTATCTTCATTAAGATACGTTTCTCTATTCCATTGTGCAAATGCAGTTAACCTATCTATTTTTACATTATTAGTTGCTCTAATATTTGTAAATGGTACAATTGGACCAGAAAAAGCCTCGTAAGGTTCATCATTAAAATTACCAACCAAACCTGACGGACGAATAGAAAAACCAGCAGAATCTAATACTTCAAATTCTCTAATTCTATCTTTAATATCTTCGTGTTGGTATTTTCCACCAAACTCAAAAACATCTTTAATAACGTCTTTGGTTAGTTTGTATGTTGCTCTAAAAGACACATTATTAATTAAAGCATCTAAATCATTTCTTGCATGATCTAATTGCGAACCAATAGATTGTGCAAATTCTACATCACCAAAATTTTCGCCTCCAAAATCTGCATTTACATCACCAATGCTATAAAATGCTTCTATATCAAAATATTCTTCTTCTTGTGTATTATAAATCGACGATGTTAGATTTAATTTTAATTGGTCATTCACTTTATAATTTGCGCTTAAAGCGGAAAAAACAGTTAAATAACGATCTTCTTCTTTACCATTATAATTTACCACTAATGCTTGAGCAGATGCAACTGTACCAAATCTTGTAACTCTAGAAACGGGTTGATAATCATATTTATTTAAAGCAAAATTACCTAAATAATCTATGCTCAATTTATCTGAAACTTCATAAGACAAATACGATTGTACATCTACAAAACTTGGTCTAAAATTAGTTTCAATATCTTTAGAATTTACAATTAAACTATTATCTCTATATCTTGCACCAATAATTGCAGATAATTTATCGTTAAACAATCTATCTTCCACTGTTAAACTTGCACCTAACAAACTAGCATCTAAAGAAATTGCAAAATCTTTGGGTTTGCGATATTCAATATCTAAAACCGAAGATAATTTATCGCCATATTTCGCCTGAAATCCACCCGAAGAAAACAATACATTTTTAGTTAAATTAATATTTACAAAACTTAAACCTTCTTGTTGTCCTGAACGAACTAAAAACGGCCTATAAACCTCAATACCATTTACATATACTAAATTTTCATCATAATTTCCACCACGTACGTTGTAGGTAGAACTTTCTTCATTAGATGAAGATACACCTAAACTTTTATTTGCTATCACCGCTTTAATTTCATCGCCTATTGCTGTAATATTTTCAATTTCTTTTTTATTTAATTTTTCAATTCCTGCTGCTCTTCTTTCTTCTTCTTTCTTTTTGGCAGCATCAATAACTACTTCATTTAATTCTTCCTCACCAAAAATCATTTTTAAAGGTGCAACATTAGAAACTTTTCCTCTTTTTATATTAATACGCTTAGTTCTAGCCTTATAAGTAACATGTGTATATTTTATAGTGACTCTTTTAGAACTTTTTGTAACAATACTTAAGTTATAATTTCCTTCTGCATCTGTTGTTGTTCCAAAAGTTTCGTAAGTAACCGAAACATCTTTTATTGGCTTATCAAATTCATCAGTAACATTACCGATAACGGATGCTGTTTGACTATAACTTAAACTGGTGAAAATTAGAAAAATTAGGAGTGAGAAGTATTTTTTCAATGGAGTAACTTTATAAATATTAAAGATATTTTGTCTTGCGACATCGCAATGACTTTTATTTCTTCCTGTAAAACGTTGCAATATACGTTTTAGTATTATTAACCTCATCAGAAACTATAATTTTTAAATTATGTTTTGCTGTGATATATTTTCTATCGCTAAAATTATAAGTCAGCACACCTGTTTTTGGCTCGTACTCCATTAAAATCCACTTGCCATCAATAGTTGCTCTATAACTTTTAACACCTGTTAATTTATCTTTAATCGTTACTTTTAAGGTTTTATTTGCAGTTAACCATTGCCCATTTTTAAAGTTTTTTGGCGTAATTGTAGGCTTAATATAATCGCTTGCTAATTTGTAATTTCCTAATTTTTTTGTGTTAGCATATAATTTATTCTCTTTCCGTTTTGTATAAATATAAGATAGATGACCACCTTTTTTAACTTTTGCTATAAATAATTTTTTTCTTTCTTCTGCCGAATAATCCGAAGTATTAAAAGTTAAAGTGAAATTTTTATGTAATGGCACAGAACCATTATGAATTTTTACAATACCATTTTTATACGAAAAATCGAATTTTAAATCTTCATAAAAACAAAATTTCGGAATCGCAATAGTAACATTATCTTTAGTTAATGTATTAAAATCAGTTCTTTTAAAATAATGCGTTGTTTTCTTTGTATCAAAAACGGAATTAGACACATCATTAAAAGAAACTGTTGCCGTTTCCTTTTTGCCAATTACAGGAATAATCAGTTTTGTTTTATTACCTGAAATATCTGTTGCTATAATTTCGACATTGTAAGTTAAACCATCTTCTATGTAAACAATCCCTTTATTTACTAAATCGCTATAGATACTTAATTTATTATTTGGCACTACAAAACATTTTTGAATTCGTTCATACTTATAGTATTTATGCGGAAAATCAATTAGTAAATTAACATACTTTCCTTCTGCAAAAGAAAAAGTTTCTAAAGTATGCTCATAATATTTTTGTTTGTTTACCTTTAGTTCTAAATTATAAATGCCATTTTTGTTAGGTGCATCATCTAACCTATCAAATGTTTTTACACCAAAACCAATAGCACCAGACGCAAAAACTTTAGAGGCCAATAAATCGCCATTTTCTTGTTTTACAAATTGTATTTTCTGTTGTATTTTTGAGTTATTCACATTAGACAAATCGTCTAACGGATAGACATAAGCACTTTGTATTACTGGTTTTCTATGGTCGCTAACTTTTATACCAAATAATAACGGATTAATTATTTTTTCGGTTTTAGAATCTCTAATTTCAAAATGTAAATGTGGTGCTGTAGAACCGCCAGTATTTCCGCTATAAGCGATTAATTCACCTTTTTCTAATTTTAAAGTACTTGCACCAGGAAATAATTGTATTTCGTAAGATTCTTTTACATATTGTTGTTTTTTAATATACGCTTCAATTTTAGGCGAAAATTTTTGTAAATGAGCATAAACACTCGTATAACCATTTGGGTGTTTTATATAAATTGCTTTGCCATAACCCCAATGTTTAATTTTTATTCGTGAAACATAACCTTTAGCGATAGAATTAATCAAAATACCTTCTTTTTTTTGCGTTTTAATATCAATACCTGCATGAAAATGATTGGTACGCAATTCGCCAAAAGTAGCCGCTAATACTAAAGGAATATCTACAGGGTTTTGAAAGTAATCTTGTGGGTACTTATTATCTGTATCTACAGAGGTTTGTGAAAAACTAATATGCAAATAACATATAAAAAATAATAAGATTGATTTCTCTAACATAACAAATTTAATTAATAAATATGGTTGTAATATGCGGTCAAAATTACAAAAACTTTGCCAAAAAACGTTTTATAAATTTTATCTTCAAACAAACTATGCTTATTTTTTGTGTTTTAATAGAATTAATTCTAACTTTGTAAAATAAGTTTATACTTCTTTGATGAATGAATAATGTATTAGAAATGGTTGATTTATTGGAAGATAAGTTAACAAGATTAATTTTAAAGCAAGAACAATTGCAAAATGAAAACACGTTATTAAAACAAACGGAGCAGTTGTTGATGGATAAAGTTTCTGAACAAGATAATTTCATAAAAGGACTCGAAGAAAAACACGAGTCTTTAAAAGTTGCTAATGCAATTGTAGGTAGCAAAGAAGATAAGCATTTAACAAAGATTAAGATTAATACTTTAATTCGTGAGATTGACAAGTGTATTGTTCAATTAAGTGAATAACTAATATGAGTGAAAAGTTAAAAATAAAAGTAACTATTGCAGATAGAGTCTATCCGCTAACTATTAAATTAGACGAGGAAGAAGGTGTTAGACGTGCCGTTAAAAAAATTGGAGAACTTTCTAAAAAATTCTCTCAAAGTTATGCAGTACAAGACAAGCAAGATGTATTAGCAATGTGCGCTTTACAATTTGCATCACAATTAGAAGTTAAAAAAGTTTTTGATGAAAATGGCATTAAAAATGTCGAACATAAATTAAGTGAGATTAATGAAATATTAGATTCGCACTTAAAAATTAAATAAGTTCTTTATAAAATATAACAATTACTACCTACATTAGTTATTTGTTTAATAAACTCAACACTATTCATTTAAAAAGGATAAGTCTTGGTTGCTAAATCGTGCTGATTACTTTGTTTAAGTCGATGACTTGTCTCGACTAAAGTACTTTAGATTTTTGATCGATCAGTTAGTCCTAAACCTGTCTTACAGGAGTTTAATAAACCTTTCTAATGTAGGTTTTTTGGTTTTACTAAAATGTAAACACCAAGAAAAACAACCGCTTTTATCTGGCATATTGCCAAACAAAAGCACAAAGCATAAAAAAAATGAACGAAATGTTATTGCCAATTATAGGCACAATTATAGGTATAGTAATCGGGTTTATTATCGCTAAAGTACTCGAAAAAAGCAAAGCATCTAGAATGCTTATTAGCGCAAAAAAGAAAGCTTCTTCTATCATAAAGCAAGCAAATATAACTTCTAAAACAAGTTTAAAAGAAGCACGTATTGAAGCTGAAGGTTTAAAAAAAGATAAAATCTTACAAGCAAAAGAACGCTTTATTGAAATGAAATCTAATCATGAAAGACACATTCAAAAAAGAGAAAGTAAAGTTGTAGATGCTGAAAAAAGAATTCGTGAAAAAGAATCTAAAGTTTCGCAAGAGTTAGATAAGAACAAAAAACTAAATGTTTCTTTAGAGAAAAAAGAAGGTGATTTTAATTATAAATTAGATTTCTTAGACAAGAAAAAATCGGAAGTTGACAAACTACACAAGAGTCATGTAAAACAATTAGAAGTTTTATCTGGTTTATCTGCAGACGAAGCGAAAGAAGAACTAACAAAATCTCTAAAAGACGAAGCAAAAACAGATGCCATGGCTTTTATCCAAGAATCTATGGAGGAAGCAAAACTAACGGCACAGCAAGACGCAAGAAAAATAATTTTATCTACCATACAACGTGTTGGCGTAGAACAAACCGTAGAAAATTGTGTTTCGGTTTTTAATATTGAATCGGATGATGTAAAAGGTAGAATTATTGGTAGAGAAGGAAGAAACATTAGAGCGCTTGAGGCAGCAACTGGTGTTGAAATTATTGTAGATGATACTCCAGAAGCGGTTATTTTATCTTGTTTTGATCCTGTACGTAGAGAAATTGCACGATTATCATTACATAAATTAGTAACCGATGGTAGAATTCATCCTGCAAGAATTGAAGAAATCGTTAAGAAAACTAAAAAAGATATCGATCAAGAAATGATTGATGTTGGTAAACGAACTGTAATTGATTTAGGCATTCATGGTTTACATCCAGAATTAATAAAAGTAATTGGTAGAATGAAATATCGTTCTTCTTACGGGCAAAATTTATTACAACATTCACGTGAAGTTGCAAATCTTTGTGCACTTATGGCATCCGAATTAGGTTTAAATGCTAAAGTAGCAAAACGTGCAGGTTTACTACATGATATTGGTAAAGTACCAGAAACAGAAAGTGAATTACCACATGCATTATTAGGAATGGAATGGGCAAAAAAATATGGTGAAAAAGAAGATGTTTGTAATGCTATTGGAGCGCATCATGACGAAATAGAAATGACTTCATTAATCTCACCAATTATTCAAGTTTGTGATGCAATTTCAGGAGCAAGACCTGGTGCAAGAAGACAAGTATTAGATTCTTATATACAACGATTAAAAGATTTAGAAGAAGTTGCTTTCGGTTTCACAGGTGTTCAAAAAGCATACGCAATTCAAGCAGGTAGAGAATTACGTGTTATTGTAGAAAGTTCTAAAGTGGATGATTTAAAAGCATCTGAATTATCTTTTAATATTTCGCAAAAAATTCAAAATGATATGACTTATCCTGGTCAAGTAAGAGTTACCGTAATTCGTGAAACTCGTGCTGTAAATATTGCTAAGTAAGTATATTCTACTAAAATTAATAACAAAAAAAGGGTTTGAAATTTCAATTGAAATTCAAACCCTTTTAAGAATTAAAATAGTCTCTGTAGTATTAATCAACTACAAGATTTTTTTATAAAAAAATATTTTATTTATACCAACTAGAATATTTCAGATAAGCATCTGCAATACGGTCCACTTCGCCAGAAAGTAAATTTGCATCAATATCTTTAATTTTTTTTGCTGGCGTACCAGCGTAAATTGTACCAGATTCAACAATTGTTCCTTTAGTTACAACTGCTCCTGCTGCAATAATAGAATTTGATTCTACTACGCAACCATCCATTACAATGGAACCCATACCAATAAGAACATTATCATTTATTGTGCAACCATGAACTATTGCGTTATGTGCAATCGAAACGTTATTACCAATAGTCGTTGAATGTTTTTTATAGGTTGCATGAATAACCGCGCCATCTTGAATGTTTACTTTATTACCAATTCTAATAGAATGAACATCGCCTCTAATCACAGCACTATACCAAATACTACAATCATCACCGCAAATAACATCGCCAATAATTGCAGCGTTTTCTGCTATAAAACAATTTTTACCAAATACTGGTTTTTTACCATTCAGTTCCTTAATAATCATCTATCTTCTTCTTTTTTTTGCTCTTTTATTTTCACTTCTTCCTTTTGGATCTAAACCTTCTAATAATTTTTCTTTAAGTGCTTCGACAATATTATATGCCGCAGGACAAATTTCGGTATTAGCAACTGTTAAATCTGCTATTTTAATAAATTTCTTACGATTTGTATGCGGATATTCACCACATGCTTTTGGTCTAACATCATAAATAAAGCAACTATTATCTGTATCTAAAAAAGCACAAGGCACTTCTTTTAAAACCATATAATCATCATCATCTTGATCTAGATATTTTTCTATAAACTGAATTTCTCTCATTTTTAAATGCTTAGAAATTCTAGCAATATCTACATGCGTAAACATGGGACTTGTTGTTTTACAACAGTTTGCACAATCTAAGCAGTCCGTTTTTTGAAATTCTTGTTCATGTAAATCTTGCACCAAATAATCCAATTGTTTTGGTGTTCTCTTTTTTAGCATTTTAAAGAATTGCTTGGATTCTTTTTCTTTTTCTTTTGCTAATTTTGGAAGATCTTCTAATGATGGTTTTAAACTCATAACTATAATTTGTGCAAAGGTCGTAAATTTATTGATATTTAACCGCAAGGTACGCAAAGGAATCAGTGCAAACACACACTTTTATAAAACGTATTCTCGCAAAGTCGCTAAGACGCAAAGAAATACGTTTTGTCAAAACGTAATCAATTTATTTTAAATATTTGATTTTCAATTATTTAATATCTAATTAATAAGGAATATAAATTTTTTGAAAAAGTTCTTCATACTCACTTTCTACATTACTCTGGTAGGTAATTCCGCCGCCAGATTTATAAAACAATTCATTATTAAGTTTTTCTATATATCGTATTAAAACTGCAGAATCGACATTTTCACCATCAAAAACACCAAAAACACCTGTATAATAACCTCTTTTATTTTGTTCTACTTCTTTAATTATTTTAACCGTTTTTTGTTTTGGTGCACCACTAATAGAACCAGCAGGCAATAATTTTAGAATAATACCACCAAAATTCTCTCTCCAATTATTTGGCAAAACACCACTAATTTCAGAACTTACTTGTAAAATATCGCCTTTGGAAGTTTTTAATTTATCTATATATCTAAATTTATTTATTTTCACATCGGTTGCAACAATAGACAAATCATTTCTCAATAAATCGACAATAGTGTTATGTTCTTGGGTTTCTTTACTATCATTTAAAATAATAGTTTTTGCATTTTCAATCTCAGCATTAATAGTTCCTTTCATTGGAAAAGTAAAGATTTCATTCTTTTTAATCTGAATAAAACTCTCTGGAGAAAATGATATAAATTTATCTTTAAAAAATAATTTATATGTTGCTTTTGCAGTTAATAAAATTTCTTTCAAACCTAATTTAGGCCTTAATTTTATCTTATTTGAAAAAGTTAAATTCAATAAATAAGAATCTCCTTTATTTATTGCTTTCAAAACTTGAGTAAATGCTTTTGTATATTTGTCTTTTGAAATAAGTTCGGTTATTAAACTTATTTTTTTTTCTTGCTTTTTATCAGGTAAATTACCTTTACCTTTAATAGAATAAAATATATTTTCTTTTTCTACATCTTCCAATTTACAAACAAACGGTTTTTCTAATTCAAAATCTAATACAAATAAATATGGAACTCCATTTTTAGTGTATCTATTAACTTTTGATTTAAAATCTTCTAACTTCTGTTTATTATCTTTAATCATTTTTATAAATCAATAAAATTTTGAAGAAGTTGTTTTCCTTCTTTAGTTAAAAAAGATTCAGGATGAAATTGAACACCATAAATAGGATGAATTTTATGCTCTAAACTCATAATTAAATTATCTGTTGAACGTGACGTAATTTTTATTTCTGATGAAAAATTTTCAGCATCAACTACCCAAGAATGATATAAACCTACATTAGTAGGAGAATTTATATCTTTAAACAAACTAGATTTCTCTAAGATTTCAATCCTTTGTTCTACACCATGTTTTACTTGTTTTAAATTTTTTAATTGCGATTTAAAAAATTCAGCAATAATTTGGTGACCCAAACAAATACCTAAAATTTGTTTCGTTTTGTAAAATTGTTTTAAAATTTCAAAAGTTTTTGGGTAATCTTTTGGCAACATTGGTCCTGGAGAAAATATAATTTTATCGAAATTAGCAACTTTTTCCGTAGTTATATCTACATAATTTACAACTTCAATCTTTTGCTTTAAATTTCTGAAAACTTCTACTATATTAAAAGTAAAAGAATCATTATGATCAATTAACAAAATAGTTTTTTCAGTTTTTTTCTTTATACTTTTCATCTCACTACAAACTATTCTTTCTTTTCTCACACAGGTTTTTCATATTTCACAAATTCATTTTCATTTTCAATTTCAACTTCAACTTCATTTTAAAACTACTACTCTTTTTTCTCACGCAGATTTCTCAGATTTCACAGATTTATTTCGATTTCAACTTCAACTTCGATTTCAACTTCAATTTCAATTTCAACTTCATTTTAAAACTACTACTCTTTTTCCTCACGCAGATTTCTCTGATTTCACAGATTTATTTCGATTTCAACTTCAACTTCGATTTCAACTTCAACTTCAACTTCATTTTAAAACTACTACTCTTTTTTCTCACGCAGATTTCTCAGATTTCACAGATTTATTTCGATTTCAACTTCAACTTCAACTTCGATTTCAACTTCAACTTCAACCTCATTTCAAAACCTTTCCTTTAATTTTCAAAACGATCACTTTCTTTTTGGCGTTAGAAGTTACCGTAACCGTTCTAGAAATCCTTCCTTTTTTCAAAACATTATAAATAATATTAATTTCGCCTGTTTCATTTGGCAGTATCGGTTTTTTAGGAAAATCTAAAACTACACAACCACAACTACCTTTTACTTTATGAATAATTAATGGTGCGTTACCTGTGTTTTTGAATTTAAAAGATTTTCTACCATCAGAATTACTGTCAATTTTTCCATAATTAATAGTTGTTACTTCAAATTCAATTACAGGCATACTTTCTGTTTGCGCAAATGAATTTATTCCGACAAAAAACAATATTAGTAAATACTTCATATTTTTTTAAAAAAATAAGGGTCTCACTTTAAGTAAAACCCTAATTAGATATATTTAAAAATCCATTTGGATTTATTTATTAGTAGACATCATACTTTTAGGTTTTTCTAAAGGTTTTGCTGAATCGCCTTTTAAAACTTTTCCTTTAATACGAATCGTTTTTGTTTTTTCAGATGCATTAGAGTACAAAGTGATACTTTTTGAAAAAGCACCAACTCTGTTAGTTGCGTATTTTACACCTATTTCTGCTGTTTCACCTGGCATAATTGGTCTTTTTGGCACAGTTGGTACAGTACAACCACAACTGCCTTTTGCTTTAGAAATAATAATTGGAGATTTTCCTGTGTTTTTAAATTTAAAAACTCGTTTTCCATCAGCATTATGAGCTATAGTTCCGTAATCCAACAATTCTGTTTCAAACTCAAAAACACCCGCATTCGGATCTGCTTTTATAGTAAATTCATTACTATTAGTTTGTGTTGTTTTCTGTTTTTGAGCATTAACACTTAAGGCTAAAACCCCTACAAATAATAAGGTAAATAATTTCTTCATTTTAATATATTTTTTAAAGTGTAAAGTTAGTAAAATATTTTGTTCTACAAAAGTTAAAAAAAATGTAATTTTG
>JAMONN010000097.1 GCA_027065775.1 Flavobacteriaceae bacterium
ATATAAATTACTTTAACAGTTCACGGATTTCCCAATAAAATACGCAATTTCACCTAAAGTCCAAATAGTAAAAACTATAATTAGTATAATTACAGAGTACTTACTAAATACGATGTTTATTTCTTTTAAATTATTCATTGTTTAAATTTATATTAAAAAATCTTCACCTATACGTTAGTTAAACTATAGGTAAAGATAATACTATTACTTAAAAATTGAAAAATTACAGATAAAATAGAACCTTCAAAATCTAAGTCATCAACATTTATAATATTATTTTTAGGTAACCTAATTTCAATTTCCACATCAAATAATTTAAACCCAAAGTCAAACTTCAATTAGTTGTCCTAATGGTTCAAAGGATTTCGCATGTCAATTTTTCTAATTTAATTCTAAAACGCCATAACTTTCTAATTTTTTATAGAACTACCGAGGTAGAACTTAGAGGAATTAGATTGATTAAATTCACATAATTAAGTGATATAAACCTTTTGTAAAATCTTCTGGGTTATTTATAGCATCCTTAATAGCATAAATTAAAAGTATTCCTATTAATACCGTAAAGAAAGCAGTTAAATTTTTATTTTTTTTGCGAACTGTTAAATTCATACTTTTTAATGTTTTAAGGTAAAACAGAACCAAAGTTTCTTGGCTGTTTTAAAAGTACTAAATTTTTTCTATTAATTACTATTTGAGTGATTAACTTCTAGAACTACCTAATGATTCTAAAAGTTGAGGATTATCTTCTAATACTATTTTTACAACTGAATAAAAATCTCTCATCCAATCATCTAATTCGCCAAATGCTTTATATTAAAGCTTGTGATTCTCTTTCTTCTCTCAAATACTCAACTCTTGCGTTTTTTAAATTGGTTATTAGTTTGTTACATTTAATTTCTCGAATATGATTTATTAAGTTATCTAAGTGTTTTTACATGTACCTTTTTCTTTTTTTAGGTTATTCTTGGTTTTTATCACTTAATTTTCATATTACCAGAATATTCATAGATTAATTAAAGCCTTTTTTGTCTCATTTTTAATGATTAAACCTTGTTATACTTTAATTTTAAAATTTCTTTTTTTAACTTGTCCATTACTTCCAAAATAAAATGATATTTTGTTTATAATATTTTACTTGTGTTTCGTTTTTATAGAAAAAAATTAGAATATTAATCTCTAAAAAAAAATTATTTTATTCTATTTTTATCTAATCTATCAATTTTTTGACAGATAAAATAAGCTAAAATAGCTGCTACAAATGAAGCAAGAACATCAAGGTAATCAATTGTTGCATTGTAAATGTGTTGTTGAATAAAAAATTCATAAATAGTTAAACCAAAAAAACTACTTATTGCTAATTTAATATTTGAATTATTATTATTCTCCCATTTATTAAGAAATATGAACATTAATATAGCAAAAAAGTTAGGAGCTGTATCAGCAATATGGAAATCATATAAGTTATTATTATAAATATAATCACGATACGGAAGTCTAAGAATTATAAATAATAATATTGAAATTAAAAGTGAAATTAAATACTTATTTTTAAACATAAAATACAAAAATAAAACTACATCTTTATTTTGAATAATTCAAATCAAAGATGTAGCTATGCAAAATATTTTTTTTATTGGAGTTTAGCTTCTGGGTTAAAATAATAACCATTATCTAAATTGCCACACATAAAATAGCAATATGCATCAGCTAATTGATCTGTAACCCAATCACCAAAATCAGTTCCTCCATTAATATTTTTCAGTTCATTATCATTAAGATTAAAAACATTCATTGAAGATGAATTTTTCATTTTTCTCGTTATTAATAATGTTGTTTGTCATAAATTTTGTTCTCTACATCAGCTGCATAGCTCACGTTCGCTTATATGTAATTTTATTGCAAATTCTATATAGAAGACTAAAAATTTTAGGGTTTTTTAAAATTTATAGAATTATTTTAAAAAAAGCCTTTGAAAATCTCAAAGGCTTTTTTTATGTTGTATAATATGGTTTTAATCATTCAATTTTAAAACGGCCATAAATGCTTCTTGTGGAATTTCTACATTACCAACTTGGCGCATACGTTTTTTACCTTTTTTCTGTTTTTCTAATAATTTACGTTTACGAGAAATATCACCACCATAACATTTTGCAGTAACATCTTTACGTAATGCTTTTACAGTTTCACGTGAAATAATTTTAGCACCAATGGCTGCTTGAATTGGAATATCAAACTGTTGACGAGGTATTAACTGACGTAATTTCTCACACATTTTTTTACCAATACTATAAGCATTGTCCGCATGAATTAATGCAGAAAGTGCGTCTACAGAAGTCCCGTTTAGTAAAATATCAACACGTACTAACTTTGAAGCTTTTAAGTCTATTGGGTGATAATCAAAAGAAGCATATCCTTTTGAAACGGTTTTTAATCGATCGTAAAAGTCAAAAACAATCTCTGCCAAAGGCATATCAAATGTTAATTCAACGCGTTCTGTTGTTAAATAAGTTTGGTTGGTTATTTGTCCTCGCTTTTCTATACATAAACTCATAACCGGGCCAACAAAATCTGATTTTGTAATTATTGTAGCTTTAATATATGGCTCTTCAACTCTATTTAGTTTTGAAGGTTCAGGTAAATCAGAAGGGTTATTAACTAAAAGTACTGTATTAGGATGCTTGTTTGTAAATGCATGATAGGATACGTTTGGTACTGTAGTAATAACAGTCATATCAAATTCACGTTCTAATCGTTCTTGAATAATTTCTAAATGAAGCATTCCTAAAAAACCACATCTAAATCCAAACCCTAAGGCAGCAGAACTTTCAGGAATAAAAACTAAAGAGGCATCGTTCAACTTCAATTTTTCCATAGAATTTCTAAGTTCTTCATAATCGTCATTATCTACAGGGTAAA
>JAMONN010000098.1 GCA_027065775.1 Flavobacteriaceae bacterium
AGAAACTTTAACAACTATTAAAGAATCAATATCCAAAAAGAAACAAATCTATTTAGTTGTTGTTAATGCTAGTACTATCGTTGATTTACAAACAGATAAAGAATTACGAAAAAGTATAAACAACTCTGAAATAATAACGGCTGATGGTCAATCTGTCGTTTGGGCTTCAAAAATTTTAAAGAAGCCTTTAAAAGAAAAAGTTACTGGCTTTGAAGTTATGGATAAAATGGTCGCTATTTCTTATAAATATAATTATAAAATATTCTTTTTAGGTGCTACAGAAGAAGTAGTAAAAGAAGTGGTAAAAAAATATTCTAAAAAATATTCTTCTAAAATAATAGCAGGTTATCGAAATGGGTATTTTAACAAAACCGATGAACCTAAAATTTCCGAAGAAATTGCAGAAAGTGGTGCAGATATCTTATTTGTTGCAATTAGTTCTCCTATAAAAGAAAATTTTTTATCTCAAAATAAAGAAAAATTAAAAAATGTTAGTTTTATTATGGGAGTTGGAGGTTGTTTTGATATTATTTCAGGTAAAACAAAACGTGCTCCCATTTGGATGCAAAACTCGGGCTTAGAATGGTTTTATCGATTTTTACAAGAACCTAAACGTATGTGGAAACGATATTTAATAGGGAATTCTAAATTTATTTGGTTAGTTTTCAAAGAAAAATTAAGACTTAATAAAAAACTAAATGATTAGGTTAATTTTCTTAAATTAATGATAACTTTACGTTTTCTTAAAAATTGACCCTTGAACAAGCGTTTTTCCATATTAATAATGCCAATCTCCATAATAATGCATTTGCTTATTATTAATTCTGGGTTTTATTATTACAATCAAAGTTTTACAGAAAACTCTTTTCAATTACTGTACTTAAATGGTTCTTGGATTGTTATAGCATATTTTGTCGGTATATATAAATTTAATAGGCAAACAAAAGCACCTAAAGTTATAGCACAATTATTTTATCAATTTTCTGTTTTTGCATTTGCTTTTTTTGCTTTTTTTGCAATATTTAATCAACTATTAAATTTAAAATTTCAATTAAAATTTTTAACCTTAATTTTTTTCGGAATTACTCTTTTTAGAGTATTATATTTTTCAGGTTTAAGAAGATATCGTTTTTCGGGTTACAACTATAAAAATGTTGTAGTTATTGGTTCTAATCAAGGCGTAAATTCTTTAGTAGAGTTTTTCAATGAACGTTTGGAATTTGGTTTTCGTTTTAAAGGTTACTTCTCTAATGAGTCTACCAAAACAAAAACTTATTTAGGAACCATAGATGACAGTTTTGACTACATATTAAATAATGAAATTGACGAAGTTTATTGTTCAATTGCGTCTTTATCTAATAAAGAAATAACTAGATTTATTAATTTTGGTGATGACCATGTTAAAGTAGTGAAATTTATTCCTGATTCTAAAGAATTAGTAAGTAAAATGAAATTAGAGTATTATGGTTATTTACCAATTTTATCCATAAGACAACTACCCTTTGACAAACCAATAATCAAACGTTTAAAGCGTTTATTTGATATTGTATTTTCACTTTTGATTATCCTATTTGTGTTATCTTGGTTAATTCCGATATTATTTATTGCAGTAAAATTAGAATCTAAAGGACCATTATTTTTTAAACAAATTCGTGAGGGAATTAAAGGAAATCCATTTCATTGCTATAAATTTAGATCAATGGCAATAAATAATTTATCAGATGAAATTCAAGCAACAAAAAACGATCTTAGAATAACAAAAGTAGGCGCTTTTATAAGAAAAACAAGTATTGATGAATTACCACAATTTATTAATGTATTTCTAGGAGACATGAGTGTTGTTGGTCCAAGACCTCATATGCTAAGTCAATCTAAAATATTTAAAAAAATAGTAGGTAAATATATGGTAAGGCATTTTGTAAAACCAGGTGTAACTGGTTTAGCACAAGTGAAAGGCTACAGAGGTGAGATAGAAAAAGATAGTGATATTATCAACAGAGTAAAATATGATATTTTTTATATTGAAAATTGGTCCTTTTTTCTAGATATTAAAATAATATTACAGACTTTATTAAATGCCGTTAAAGGCGAAGACAAAGCATACTAAATGAACATTCTAATTCTAGGTTCTGGTGGAAGAGAACATGCAATAGCTTACAAAATTGTACAAAGCAACTTACTAAATAATTTATTTATTGCACCAGGTAATGCAGGTACTTCAAAAATTGGTAAAAATCTTAATCTAAATATTTCAGATTTTAACGCAATAAAACAAACTATTCTAGAGCATAAAATTGATTTAGTTTTTGTCGGTCCAGAAGACCCTTTAGTAAACGGAATTCATGACTTTATTTTACAAAATCAAGATATAAAACACGTTAAAGTATTTGGTCCACAAAAAAAAGCAGCGCAACTAGAAGGTTCTAAAGAATTCACCAAAGAATTTTTATTTAGACATCATATTCCCACAGCAAAATACCAAAGTTTTACAGCAGATAACTTAGAAAAAGGTTATCAGTTTTTAGAAACTTTAGACGCTCCTTATGTTTTAAAAGCAGACGGATTAGCTGCAGGAAAAGGCGTATTAATTCTAAACGATTTACAAGAAGCAAAAACCGAATTAAAAGAAATGCTTACCAATCAGAAATTTGGTGAGGCAAGTAATAAAGTAGTAATCGAAGAATTTTTAGATGGTATTGAACTAAGTTGTTTTGTAGTTACCGACGGAAAAAATTATAAAATATTACCTTATGCAAAAGATTATAAACGTATTAACGAAGGCGATAAAGGTTTAAATACTGGTGGCATGGGAGCAGTTTCTCCTGTTTCTTTTGCAGATAAAATATTTTTAAATAAAGTAGAAGAACGCATTATTAAACCAACTATTAACGGTTTACAAAAAGACAGTTTACCATATAAAGGTGTCGTATTTATAGGTCTTATAAAAGTAAATAATGAACCTTTTGTGATTGAATATAATGTGCGTTTTGGTGATCCTGAAACCGAAGTTATTATCCCTAGAATTAAATCGGATTTGTTAGAATTATTTAACGCTGTAGCGGAAGAAAAGTTAGATCAATACCACTTAGAAATAGATGAAAGAACTGCAGTTACCGTTATGCTAGTTTCTGGTGGTTATCCAGAAAAATACGAAAAAAACAAAGAAATTTTAGGTTTGGAAAACGTAAAAGATTCTATTATTTTTCATGCAGGTACAAAATCGGATACTAATAAAACAGTAACAAATGGTGGTCGAGTTTTAGCAATTACTTCCTATGGAAATGATGTAAAAGAAGCAACTAAAAAATCATATGAAAGTATCGAGAAAATCACTTTTGATAAAATGAATTATCGTACGGATATTGGATTTGATTTATAAGTTAATAGCACACAGAACTCACAGATTTCACAGAATTAATTGAAGAAATAATGAGAAAAGCGAAAGACTGTTCACTAAAGACCAAAGACCAAAGACCAAAGACTATTTTAATAGCACCATTAAATTGGGGAATTGGTCACGCTACCAGATGCATACCTATTATTAACGAATTAATAAAACAAGGCTTCACTCCTATTTTAGCATCCGACGGAAATTCTTTGTCACTTTTACAAAAAGAATTTCCTGATTTAAAAACATATAACTTACCAAGTTATGGTATTCAATATGCGAAAAACGCTTCTTTTTTTAAGCTAAAACTACTTTTTCAGATACCAAAAATCTTAAAAAAAATAAAAGAAGAACGTATTGTAGTTAAAAATATTATTAAAAAAGAAAACATAAAAGGTTTAATTTCGGATAATAGATTTGGTGTTTGGTCTGATAAAATTCCTTCGGTATATATAACACATCAAATAAAAGTTTTATCGGGTTTTACCACTTTTTTCACTACTAAAATACATCAGAGAATTATTAATAAATACAACGTTTGCTGGATTCCTGATGTAAAAGAAACCTCCAGATTATCGGGTAAATTATCTAATGCTTTACATTTAAAAACAAAATATCTTTATTTGGGTGTTTTAAGTAGATTCTCGAATAAATTAAATTCAAATACAAAAATCAACAAATCAAAATATGATATTTTAGTTTTACTTTCAGGTCAAGAACCACAACGTACCTTATTAGAAAATAAATTAATATCGGAATTCAAATCTTCCACTAAAAAAATAGTATTTGTTAGAGGAATTATTTCCGAAAAGGGAAAGATAACAAATACAAAACACATCACTTTTATAAATTATTTATTACAAAATGATTTAGAAAAAGCAATAAACAAAAGTGCCCTAATAATTTCAAGATCTGGTTATTCTACCATAATGGATTTAGCAACTTTACAGAAAAAAGCATTTTTTATTCCAACGCCAGGTCAAACAGAACAAGAATATTTAGCAACACATTTAAACGAATTACAAATTGCGCCTTTCTGTAAACAAAATGATTTTACTTTGTCTAAATTAACCGTTTTAGAAAATTATAGAGGATTTGGTGAAAAATTTAAAAAAACTTCTAATTTCTCTTTTGAAATTTTCGATTAGTTATAAAAGTTGGAGATTGGTAACTACCTAACTTTAAAAAAACTTAATACTTAGTCATTGACTTACCCATATTTATTAAAAGTTGTGGCTTACTTATTTTTGATTTTTGCAGTACAAATTTAAATTCTTAAATCTCCAATCAACAATCTCCAATCGTTAATCTTTTTTAGCATTTAAACTGTTTTGAAAAACTTATTTTATTAATAACTCCCCAAGTTTTATTGTGACCCGAAATTTTCACTACTGCTGTAAAGTAAACGAAAAAGTAGAACCTTTACCTAAGTCACTTTTTACAAAAATGGCTTCGTTATGCGCATCAATAATATGCTTAACGATAGACAAACCTAAACCTGAACCACCTTGATTTCTAGACCTACTTTTATCAGCTCTAAAAAATCGTTCAAAAACTCTGGTAAGGTTTTCTTGTGAAATTCCTTCGCCATTATCTATTACTTTTACTAATACTTTATTTTGTTGGTATGGCTGAATGCTAAGTTTTGTAATTCCTTCATTTTTGCTATAATAAATCGCATTTGCAATCAAATTTAAGAGTACTTGTTGTATTCTGTTTTTATCTGCTTTTACAAATATTTTTCCTTCATAAATTTTATCAAAAGTTAGATTAATATTTCTTTTTTTTGCACTTATTTCTAAGGATTCAAAAACTTCTTTTATTAATTCAATAATATCAAAATTTGTATAATGAATATCTAAATCGCCAGTTTCTAATTTCGAAATTAAATCCAAATCTTTTACAATATGATTTAAACGTTCTACACCATTATTTGCTCTTTCTAGATATTTAAGTCTTATATCTTTATCATTAATTGCGCCCTCTAATAAGGTTAAAATATAACCTTGTACTGTAAATAAAGGTGTTTTTAATTCATGCGAAATATTGCCTAAAAATTCACGTCTGTAATTTTCTCTTTCGGTTAGAGATTCAATTTCTATTCGCTTATTTTCAGCAAATAGTTGTACGTTTTTTGATAAGGTTTCCATATTAGATGTAATCGTATTTTTATCTAAATCACCAATATCTAAAATCGAAACATCTTTAAAAATTTTTTGTACTCTTTTATAAATAAATTTCTCTACTCGAAACTGAATTAATAGAAAAGAAATGATAAAAAAAGAGAGCGTAAAAAGTAAAATAAACCAATAATTTACTTCTTGACTTTTAAAAATTATAATAGCTATAATTAGTATTAGACAAACTAAACAAGATAATATTACAGAGGAATAAAAGGCGAATTTATATGTTTTTTTAAATTTCAAAATTTAAATTTATTTAAACCAAAGTAATTTATTTTATTTAGATAACCAACAGTATTTGAACTTTCTTGTCATAAATTTTTTGTATTTTGGTCTTGAAATAAATAAATATGAAAAATATTTCAATTTTAATTATTCTTTTTATACTAATTTTTTCTTGTAAACAAGAAAAGGCATTAACTATAAAGAAATATGAAGGATTCATTATTAGGTCTGACACAACTAAAAATTATAAAGTAATTACATTAGAAAAATACAACTCTTTTTATTCGTTAATTGATGATATAAATAGAATAGTTTGTAATGATAGTATTCCTGAAATCATATTAACAGATAATGATGTAACTAAAAAAATAATTATTTCAAATTTTTGTTATTCTAATTATGGTTGTGTATTGATTCGTCAAAGAAACGTTATTGAAATTTATAAGGATACAATATATAAATCAGGTAAGAAAAAACCTATTGATAGTTTGTTTTCAATTATGAAAAAAGATTATTTCAATCTTGGAATAGATCCAAATTATAGTGTAAAACCAAGTAAACTGATTTTTTATTTAAACGATTTAAAAGGTTTGAAATCTTATTTGAATAAAATAACAACATATTATGATAAATTAAAAATTAATGAGAATTTAAATATTGTAATCTCAAGACGTTTAGAAATAATGCCTCCTCCAAAATTCCATAGAAATTAATTAAAATTAACGTTCTTTGCATTATATTTTATAAGTTAGCGTTAATAATGAACTTTAGAACTCAAATAAAATTACAAAAAGAAACAAATCAAATAGATTATAAATCTAACTTATTATTATTTGGTTCTTGTTTTTCCAACAATATAGGCGATAAATTAAATTTTTATAAATTTAATACTGTTGTAAATCCGTTTGGAATTATTTTTCAACCTAGCGCCATTGAAAAATTGATTCTAAAGTGTTTAGAAAATGAACCTTTTACCAAAGATGAGTTAATTTTTCATAACGAACGTTGGCATTGTTTAGATGTGCATTCCGATTTTAGTAATACCGATGATAGTATTTTAACCGAATTAAATACCGTTAGAAAACAAACCAAAGAATCTATTATAAACGCTTCGCATATCATAATTACTTTAGGTACTTCTTGGGTTTATCGATATTTAAAGAATAATGATTTAGTTGCTAATTGTCATAAAATTTCTCAAAAAGAATTTCAAAAAGAACTGCTAACAGTTAGTGAGATTACGAATTCATTAAAAAATATTAGCAGTAAAATTAAGCGATTAAATAAAAACTGTTTTGTTATTTTCACTTTAAGCCCTATTAGACATTTAAAAGATGGTTTTATTGAAAATCAACAAAGTAAAGCACATTTATTAACAGCAATTCATGAAGTTGTAAGAAATACAGAAGCGATTTATTTTCCATCTTATGAGATTATGTTAGATGATTTAAGAGATTATCGTTTTTACAAAAAAGATATGCTGCATCCAAACGAGTTAGCAATAGATTATATTTGGAATATTTTTTCTGAAGTATGGATAAATATCACAAGTAAAAAAACCATGCAACAAGTAACCGAAATTCAAAACGGTTTAAACCACAAACCTTTTAATGAAAATTCTAAATTACATCAAGAATTTTTAAGGTTATTACAAATTAAAATGAATGATTTAAAGCGTGATTTTGAGATTGAATTTAACCCTTCAAGGGTTGAGAAAACGGATAAATTTAAGGTGTAGAATTAACCCAAACCTCACCATCTACAAAATGTTCTTTTTTCCAGATTGGAACTGTTTCTTTTAAGGTATCAATTGCAAATTGACAGGCTTCAAAACAAGCATTTCTATGCGCAGAAGAAACGGCGATAATTACAGGTATCTCGCCAATTTTAAGTTCGCCTTCGGCATGATGAATAGCGATTTTATGAATATTAAATTTCTCTAAAGCTAAGTCCGCAATTTTTTGCATTTCTTTAATTGCCATTGGTTTGTATGTAGAAAAATCTAATAAAGTAACCTCTTTTTTTTTGGTTAAATTTCTTACTGTACCAACAAATAAAGCAATACCGCCACAAGATGCATCTTGTACAAAATCATAACAATCTTGTAAGTTTAATTTTTTGCTTGTTATTTTTATGGTTGTTTTCAATATAGTTTTAGATTAGTCAGGGTTTCACTTAAAGTGAAACCCTGACTTTTAAATTTTATTTATTAGACTTTCAAAATCTAAACCACCATAATTACCTGAACTCATTAATAAAAGTGCCGTATTTTCTAAATTTTGATTGAATAGAAAATCCGAAAATTCTTTTGGTTCTGTAAAAACAATTAAATCATCTTGATTAAATGCGTCTAATATTTGTTGTTTACTTACAGTTTCTAATTTTTTAATTGCAACGGCATGTGGCGAATAAAATACAACAGCTTTATCAGCAACTTTTAATGCGTTTTTGTATTCTTTTAAAAATTCGGCATTTAAACTACTATACGTATGTAATTCTAAACATGCTAAAACTGTTCTGTCTTTATATTGTGTTTTAACCGATTTAGTTGTTGCAATTACTTTACTTGGTGAATGTGCAAAATCTTTAAAAATAACTGTATGGTTGTTTTCAGCAATTTTTTCTAAGCGTTTGCTGGCACCTTTAAAACTGGCAATTGCTTCATAAAATCCTTCTTCTTGAACACCAATAAGTTGACAAATCCATTTTGCTCCTGCTAAGTTTTGTAGGTTGTGGTTTCCGAAAATTTCTAAAGATAAGTCACCAAAGGTTGTTTCTAGAAAAGTTGTGCCATTTTTAATGTAATGTTTAGGAGTTTTATAGGCGTATTTTTTAATATTTGCTTCCGAGACATCGACAATATTTTTTAGCGTTTTATCTTCTTCATTATAAACTAACATGCCGCCAGAAACAATTTTATCTATGAAAATAGTGAACTGCTCGTTATAAAATTCTACTGTCGGAAAAACATTAATATGATCCCAAGCAATACCAGAAATTAAGGCAATATTTGGTTTATATAAATGGAATTTTGGTCTTAAATCAATAGGCGAACTTAAATATTCATCGCCTTCTAAAATCATAAATTCATTTTTTTCGGTAAGATGCACCATGGTTTCAAAACCTTCTAATTGTGCACCAACCATATAATCTACTTCTTTATTATGGTAATTTAATACATGCAAAATCATGGAAGTTATGGTGGTTTTACCATGACTTCCACCAATTACTACACGTGTTTTATTTTTAGATTGTTCGTATAAAAATTCTGGGTACGAATAAATAGTAATGCCTAATTCTTGTGCTTTTAACAATTCAGGATTGTCTTTTTTAGCATGCATACCTAAAACAATCACATCTAAATCTGAAGTGATTTTGTTTGCAAACCAACCAAATTCCGTTGGGAATAAATCATACTTTTCTAATCTACCTTTTGACGGATTATGAATAGTATCATCAGAACCTGTAATTTGGTATCCTTTTTTGTGCAACGCAATGGCTAAATTGTGCATTGCAGATCCGCCAATTGCTATAAAATGGATTTTCATTTAATGTTTACCTATTGTCTTGTGTAAGATTGTGTGAAATCTAAAATGGTTTCGGTAACTACACCACCATCTTCAGTTGTACTTGTTTGTTGAAATAAAAGTGTTAACGTTGTATCGGTTAATAATGTAACTATACTCGAATTTTCTTGTTCATCCAAAGTTAATTCGTTGCTATCTAAAATCCAAGTTCCATTATCAAATGGACTAGTTTCGTATGTAGTTATTTGGCCATCAGTTTCTGATTCTATAGTAATAAAACCACTACCTGTATATTCATTTGGATTTTCAGTAAAAGTTACAAAAGCTTCGTGCGTAATTGCTGTTTGTACAGATTCAATCGTAGTGGTTTCTCCTGCAATAGTGACATTAGAAATAGTTGTTCCGTAAAAATTGTTAATTTTCCAGTTACCAACAATACTTGCGGTTATAGAACTTGGACAATCATTTTCTAATTGTATTTTAACTTCATCCCAAGTTTGACCGTTTAAAAGAATATCTGTTGCGTCTCCACTATTTGTTGCTGTATAAAAATCATTACCTTCAATATAGCAATATTCTGTGTTTTCACTAACACAAGTGTAACAATCTTGTTCAATTATCGGGCAATCGGTTTCTAATTGTGTTTTAATTTCTTCCCAAGTTTGATCTTCTAATAATATTTGTTCTTCCGAATCACAAGTATCTGAATCTAAATAATCTGGTGTGTTGTCGCCATCGCAATCATCTGCTAAATTTCCGACAGTATAAAAATCATCTCCTTCTGTATAACAATAGGTTATATCTTCACTTTCACAGGTATAACAATCTACTATACTATCTGTACAAAATTCTCTTGCACTACTAAGTATGAATGCCCAACTATTATCATTTAAAGGAATTGGTTGAGCATCTTGACCTGTAATTTCAACAGTATAAAAGTCATCACCTGTGGTATAACAATATTCAGTACCTGAATCATTACAAGCAAAACATTCTGTTTCTGTTGGATTTTCGCATTCTTCTACTAATTGTGCTCTAATATCTGCCCAAAGTTCGTTTGCTAAAAGGATTTCTGTAGAAATTCCGTCAACAGTTACTGTGTAAAAATTGTCTGATTCGTTAATACAGTATTCGGTTGCTGTTGTTTCACAAGTAAAACAATCTTGGTTTACATCATCTTCTGTACATGCAGAAAAAAATAATAAACTAATTAATAAGGTATAAAGAGATAGTTGCTTTTTCATTTTTATGTTTATTTTAATACGCACAAAAATAAGCAAAATATATTTATTACAATTCTTTTAATTCTTTAGTAATAATCCAACCTGTTTGGCCATCGTCAATTTTAATTTTAGTCCAATTATCTTTGTTTTCTAAAATGGTTACTTTTGTTCCTTCGTGTAATTCAAAAATAGTTTCGCTAGAGAGAATTGGTGCGTTTTTTATGCTAGTTTCCTGCGCAAAAATTATGGCTTCTTGTTTAGAATTAGCAACTTTAAAAGTGTGAAATGTAAAAAATAAACTAATTATAAAAAACAGAATACTTAAAGTACTTAAAATAAAAAGACCTCTTTTTTTATTGGTGCTATAAGAAAAATGATATGCTAAAAACAAAATTGCAAATAAAAATACAAATAAAATGGTAATATATGCCCAAGAATTATAATCTAATTTTTGAATGAAATTTTTGGAAAATTTTTGCATTATTGTTGTCGGTAATTTTTCAATATTATCAATGGTCATTCTTTTGGCAAAACCTAAATTTACTTTAATATCTTTACTGTTTGGGTTTAATTGTAATGCTTTTTCGTAATAATAAATACTAGATGCTACTTTATTTGTTCTATAATATGCATTTGCTAAATTGTAATATAATTCAGCAGATACTACATCTTGTTTTTCGATTGCAATATATTTTTCGATTGCTTGTGGATAATTTTCTTGTTGATATAATTTATTGGCTTCCACAAATAAGGCATTCGAATCTTGCGCAAAACAAGTAATCGAGTTGATTAATAGAAATAATATGTAAATATATTTTTTAGTCACCGTTTTATTATTTGCTAAGTTGTTTGTCTATTTCTGTAATAATATTTTTTGCGTTTTCAAATTCTTTTTCCATTTGCAAATTAGAAGTTGGCGTATAACGTGCAAAATCACAATCGGCTAATACTTTTAAGAATGCTGTAATCGTAGTTTCTTTAATGTTTTTATTTTGTAATAAATTACTTATTTTTTCTTTACTAATTTCGCTTGTTTCTACTTGTAATTTTGCTTTTAAGTAATTATGTAATGCTTTTTCTAATGCAATGTAAAAAGGTTCTCTGTTACCTAATTCTTTTTTAGCACTTGCTAGATATTTTTTTGCTAATCTATCTGCAATACGCTTTTTGTTACCTATAATATCGCCATCGCGTTGTCGTTTCTTTTTACCAATATAAATTCCTAACGGAATCACAAACAAAGGTAAAATTAAAAGTAACCAAAATAAATTAGATTTAAAAAAGTCTTCTTTCTTTTCAATTTTACTCAGTTTGGTCTTTGTTTGTATATAACGAATGTCATTTTCGGAAACTACCAAATTATTATTGTTAGGATTCTCTGCGGAAGTATTATTTTCTTCTACAGGCGATTTTCCGTCTGGTACATTAATAATAATTGGTGCGCTATTAATGGTGTGGTATTTTTTTTCTTTCGGATTAAAATAACTAAAACTAACCGAAGGTATTTTATATTTACCTCTAAATTGTGGTACAATTGTGTAATTTTCATAAACGCTACCAGATAAACCATTTAATCTAGTTGTGATTCTATCGCTGTGTTCTGGTTCGTATTTTTCTAAACCTTTTGGAGTAACTATTTTAGGTAAACTCAATAGTTTTAAATTACCTTTTCCTTGAACTTTTACTTTTATTTGAGTAGATTCATTCGCTTTTAATACACGTTTAGAACTTGTTACTGCAAATTTATAAGTACCAACTGCACCATCAAAATTTGAAGGTTTGTTTTCTTCGGGTAATGCTTTTACATTAATTGTTCTGTTGCCAGCAGTTAGTGTCATGTTTACATTTCTGCGTAATGGTCTGCCAAAAAAATCTCTTCTTTTTAATTGAACAACACCTGCAATAGAAACATTAATTGGCTTAAATGTTAATTTTCCTGCTCGTAACGGAATTAAAACATCTTTTCTAATAATATAATAAGACATTTCTCGACCTTTATAAGTACCTTTCTGTTCTATTAATTTTTTAATAGGTATATTTTGATTCCAAAAACCATTAAAAGAAGGTGGTTTTTTTATTGCTTCATTGGTAAGAATAGCATGTCTTGCATCAAAATAAATTTTGTAAACTACCGAAATACTTTCGCCTATAAAAGGCTTGCTTTTAGAAACCTCAGCAACCAAAAACATGTTCTCTTTTGCAACTGGTAACGGATCGTTTTGGTTTTTTGGTAATACAACTGCATTTTGCACCTTTATTTTTATAATATTGCTGGATAACGTTTTGTTTTTATAAGATATAGTTGCTGATGGAATAGTAAAATTACCTATCGCTTTAGGTTCTAAAGTTAAACTATACGATTGTTCAAAACTTATTTTACCGTTAATGTTAGAAAAATTTGAACCTTGTCTTAAACCTGCAACTACTTTAAAATTTTGGAAATTTGGCGGATTAAAATCATCTGCTCCTTGCGTATTTATCGTATAAGTAATTCTAAAACGTTCGTTTATACCAAGCGTATTTTTACTAACTTTTGCTTTAAATTCTTGAGATATTAGTAACTGCGTACTTAATATTGTTAGAATTAGAATGATATGTTTAGATACGAATTTCATGAATTTTCACGAATTTATTTAAAGGTTTTCAATAATACAATTTTATTATAAAAATTAGAGTTTTAGTCTTAAGTCTTTTAGTCTAAAATCTAATGTCTTAAAAACTACCAATCTTTATCTTGTTTCACTTTTCGACCTCTTTCTTTTTTTGCATTCATTTTCTTTTGGGTCTTATTTTCTTGTTCATTCATTTTTTCCAAAAGTTTTTTTACTTGATCTGGTGACAATTTACTAGGTTGTGGTTTAGGTTTTTCTTTCTTTTTATCTTTGTCATTCTTACCTTTATCGTCTTTATCTTTTTTATCCTTA
>JAMONN010000099.1 GCA_027065775.1 Flavobacteriaceae bacterium
CACAAAATATGCAACATATATTTACCGTAAAGAACAACTAAAAATGAAATTTTAAGGTTTTCCTGAAGTTTTAAATTAACTTGCGGATTTAAGGTAATCCTAAAACCGCAAGAGTACCATCTTCTTTCAAAATAGCACTTACCGTTTTATTAGTTGCTTCAACTGGTTCAAAATTTTCTGTTGATGCTGCAAATTTTAAAACACCACTTTTAGTTGTTAATTTTTCTTGAGCAATACTCGAAATTGTAATAATTAAGGATACTGCAAAAATAAATACTGATTTCATAATTTTATGATTTTATTAGTTACTATTAATTTTCAAAAACTATGCCACTTATAAGGCACGTTTATTTTGACGACAAATGTTTTATTATCTTACAAAGATATTTTTTTTAACTTTGCACAAACATATTAAGTAAGTCTAAAAATTATTAGACGACTAATTACTAAATTTTAAGTTACAAAAAATGAAGAAAAAAATAATATTAATACTAATTATTCTTGCTGTTGTTGGTTATTTCGGATACAATTATGTAATGGCAGCACCCGATGATATTAGCAAATCTAAAGTGAACTTTAAAATTTCAGCAATGAATTTTGCAAATGAATTTAATGAAAACGAAAAAAATGCAACCACAAAATATCAAAAAAAAGTAATCGTAGTTAAAGGTATTATTTCTAGTGTAGAAAATAACAGTATTACTTTAGATGGGAAAGTAACCTGTGGTTTTGAAAACAAGGTAGACTTAAAAAAAGGAGAATTAGTTAATGTAAAAGGTCTTTTTATCGGTTTTGATGAAATGTTTGAGGAAGTTAAACTAGATAAATGTAGTTTGGTAAAATAAATATTATTCTAAATAACCGCCATCTTGCCAAGAAAGAATATCATCAATTAAACCTTGAGACAACCTATCTCTACCTTGAGGCATCAATAAACTATTACCTTGCTCTAATTGTATTCTAACTAATAATTCCCCATTAAGAGTTTCATCTTTAACTTGCTCATAAGTTTCTAACGGAAAGAAACCTATTGCATCTGCACCACTATGATGACAAATAATACAATTACCATCTATAATTACCTTTATTCTATTGGTGTAAGTTATAGTATCTAATTCTATCATTAAATCAGATTCTGAATCGTTTGTACAAGAGATTAGCGAAATAAACCCAATTACGAATAAGATGTTAATTAATTTCATACGATTCTATTTTGTGCTAATTTATTAAAAATATTTTATTTAGATTGATTCTATTTAGTATATTTGATTTTAAATACATAAACATGAAGAAAAAATATCTATTTTTATTGTTACTGATTCCTTTTATTACATTTTCACAAGAAGATTTATTAGAAGATTTAGAAAATGATGCAGTTGTAGACAAATCTGTTACTAGTACTTTTGAAGGACTTAAAATAATTAACATAGAATCTACAAAAGTTGCTGGAAAAGGAGATTTTTATTTTTTAATCGCACATAGATTTGGTTCTATAAAGGATGGTGTTAAAGAACTTTTCGGTTTAGATGGCGCAACCATAAAATTCAGTTTTTTCTATGGTATAACCGACAAACTACAATTAGGTGCTGCGAGAAGTGAATTTAGAAAAACGTATGATCTAAATGCTAAATATAAAATTGCTAAACAAGTTACAGATGGTTTTCCGTTTACCATTACTAATTTTAGTAGTATTGGTATTGATACTAATTTAGATAAAGACATTTTACCTGGTTTAGAGTTTGAAAACAGACTAACCTATCTATCGGAATTATTAATTTCTAGAAAATTTAATGATGAATTATCTTTACAAATCGCGCCAATTTTCATTCATGAAAATTTAGTTAAAAATAGCAATCAAGATAATAGCCAATTTGCATTGGCACTTGCTGGTAGTTATCAAATTTCAAAAAGCATATCAATTACAGGTGAATTTGTGCCACATTTTAATAGAATTTCAAATTCTGATTTTAAAGATGTAGTTTCTTTAGGAATTGACTGGGAAGTTGGTGGTCACATCTTTCAATTAATGCTAACTAACTCTCAACAATTAAACGACACACATTATGTAACTAATGCCACAGGAGATTGGAGCGATGGCGATATCTATTTTGGTTTTAATTTATATCGTGTATTTTAAAAATTAATCCCGATTTGATGTAAGCGGAAAAAAGTTATTGAAATACATCGTGGTAGATTACAAGAAGGTATTTACGATTTTGATTTAGACGCTTCCGAAATTAAATCATTAAAAGCAGGAACTTATATTTTATTGCTAAGAACTAATCATCGTTTTATTTCTAAACGTATTATAAAAAAGTAGATGAATTGTTCTAGTTTAATATAGCGTTGCTAATATGTGTTTTAACCACAAAGAACACAAAGAAAGCACTAAGTTCACAAAGTTGAACGGTATATTTTCTTTGTGTCCTTTGTGTAAATCTTTGTGACCCTTGTGGTTAGTTTTTTGGACGCCATTATAAACTACTAGAACCATGAATTATTAATCTACGTCTTCTTCAAAAATAATATGATTGTATGCGCCAATATCTGTTGGACTAGTTCTTGTTGTACCAATAATATCTTTTAGTAATATTGAGTCTGCTCCTATTACGGTAAAATCTGCCATACCATTTGCTTGAGAAGCATCGCCAATTCTTAAATCTGTTGCACCATCATTTGCATTGGTGTTTTTAAAATTTGCACTTTCGTTTAATATGATATTTTCATATAATGCAACATCTGTCATATTATATAACGGATTATCAATAAACTGATTAGAAACATCATCAAATTTTAAAAGGCAGTTTTTAAATTTGAAATCAAATGTTCCGCCTAATTCTCCTTTTTCTAAAGCAATTTCAATATTTTGATTTCCGTCAATAATACAGTTGGTAAAATTTGCAG
>JAMONN010000100.1 GCA_027065775.1 Flavobacteriaceae bacterium
AGAATGATTTGCATCACGCATTGTTCTGTAATTAGAATCTCCTGCTCCTGGAGTTAATCTAGGGTTAGAATTTGTATTTGCATATCTTTTTGCTCTATATTCCGAAATAAAACCGTCACTATTAGAATGCCAGTTTCTCCAACCTGAGTTGAACCAATCCCATTCCCAATAAGCATCTAAATATGCACCAACTGAATGGTGAAAAGGTCTACCAATATAACAATAATACCAAACATCATCATAACATTCATCATTAGATTGGTGTGCCCACCAACGTGTAGTATTATCTTCACTCATATTTATTCTACTATAAGAAGCTCCATTTTGATTGTAATAATTTTTAAATGTTCCGTTAGAATTTATTCGCCAACCTCTTGCCCAGTTATGAAATGAATTTACTGTTCCGCTTGTTAATGAAGATCCGTTTGTGTACCACATAACAGCCCAAGTAAGTCCAGAAAACCAAGAAAGTGTTGCGCCAAGATCTGCAACTCTTGCGCCTCTAACTGGTGAACTAAATGTATAAACGCCGTCTACTTTTTCGTAACCAAAACTTGGTAGGTTACTACTTGTGTATGGATTTTGACCATATAATGCTCTTTCGGTATCTAAACCACCTTTACTATGTGCTACAATACTAACGGTTTCTGCATTATAGTGCCAACGAACTTTATCAATCATTTTTTTTAGAAGTTTTCCGTTTTCAATCGTTGACCCTAAAGGTTTTAATTGAACAAATGCAACATTTAGACTGTAGTTTTCTACTTGGTCAATATTTGCTTCATAAGATCCAGAAAGTGTTCCAGTAATTCCATGTACAAAAATAACAGGCGTTCTGTAAGTGTCTCTTGCAAATCCTGTTGGATATAGAATTGTACCTGGGTTGTCGTAAGAAGTTGTTGTTCCTCCAGAAATATTGTAATTTATTTCTTGAATAGATTGTGCAAATAATAAAGTAGTAAAGGCACAAAATAGAATGAGGAAATATTTTTTTGTTTTCATAAAAAAGGTATTGGTTAGTTTTTCAAAACTAAAATTATTCTTTGAATTATAAAATACTTACATGTAAGTGTTTTTTGTAACAAAATTACAACTATCAAAAACTCATATATAACAATAGATATACCGAATTTGGTTATAAGAACAGAATCATTTATGGTTATTTAGTTTAATTTAAACAAACTACGCTTGACCGGTTGGACCAAAACTCATAGGTATATTTGGTTGCTCAAATTCTTTAATAACACCATGTGCATTTTCAAATCGTTTTATATTTTCCGCTAATGCTTTCATAAAACGCTTTGCATGTTGAGGTGTTAATATAATTCTAGATTTTACTTTTGCTTTGGGTATGCCTGGCATTATATTTACAAAATCTACTACAAATTCTGACACAGAATGATTTATTATTGCAAGATTTGCATAAGTACCTTCTGCTATATTTTCATCTAATTGTATGTTTAGATTATTTTTTTTTTGTTTTTTATCTTCCATTATATCGGTTTTATGCTGTATGCTCTTTTATTACATTACAACAAATTAGTATTTTATAAATTATCTATCATTGCAAATTTACAATAAAAGTTAATTCCATCACTAAATTTAATAGTAATGATAAAACAGTTGTTTTTTAGAACCTTTTCAGCGTTATCATTCATACGGATATTAACGTTGAAAGGATTGAAATTTTTATTTTTAAATAATTTAGTCTGTTAAAATAAAGGCAAACGGGACAAGTTAAACAAAAAAACACCTTTCTAAAAAAATAGAAAGGTGTTTAATATATTGCTTAAATCGTATTGCCTAAAGCATTTAATCTAATGTTGCATCTACATTAATTTCTTGGTTTGAACCAACGATTATATGATCATAATCACGCATTCCTGTTCCTGCTGGTATTTTCTTACCAACAATTACATTTTCCTTTAAACCTTCTAAGTAATCAATTTTACCACTAACTGCTGCAGTATTTAATACTTTTGTTGTCTCTTGGAATGATGCTGCGGAAATAAACGATTTAGTCTGTAACGATGCTCTTGTAATACCTTGTAATACAGGTTCTGCTGTTGCAGGCATTGCATCTCTTGCTTCTACTAACGCTTTATCATTTCTACGTAATTTAGAATTTTCATCTCTTAATTGTCTAGCAGAAATAACTTGTCCTTCTTTAATATCTTCTGAATCACCAGCAACTTCTACAATTTTCATTCCGAAAATAGCATCATTTACTTCAATGAAATCATTTTTATGAATTAATTGATTTTCTAAGAAAATAGTGTCACCTGAATCAATAATTTTCACTTTACGCATCATTTGTCTTACAACAACTTCGAAGTGTTTATCATTAATTTTTACACCTTGTAAACGATATACATCTTGAATTTCGTTTACAATATATTCTTGTACTTTACCTGGACCTTGAATATTTAAAATATCATTTGGTGTAATTGCACCATCCGATAAAGGCATACCAGCTTTTACAAAATCATTTTCTTGTACTAAGATTTGTTTAGATAATTTCACTAAATATTTCTTAATTAAACCAGATTTAGATTCTACAATAACTTCTCTGTTACCTCTTTTAATTTTTCCATAAGAAACCACACCATCAATTTCTGAAACTGCTGCTGGATTAGATGGGTTACGTGCTTCAAATAATTCTGTTACACGAGGTAAACCACCCGTAATATCACCTGCTTTACCTGCTTTACGAGGTATTTTAACAAGTGTTTGACCAAGTTCAATCTTATCACCTTCTTCAATAGATAAATGCGCTCCTACTGGTAAACTGTAAGATCTTAATACATCGCCTTTACTATTTTTAATTAATAAAGATGGAATGACCTTTTTGTTTTTAGATTCTGTAATTACTTTTTCTTGGAAACCAGTTTGCTCATCGATTTCAACAGTAAAGTTAATTCCTCTAACAATTCCTTCAAATTCTACTTTACCAGTATGCTCTGAAACAATAACACCATTAAATGGATCCCATTGACAAATCACCGCTTCTTTCTTTACCTTATCGCCATCTTTTACAAAAATGTGTGCTCCATAAGGTAAATTATTATTACTTAAAGTTAAACCTGATTTAGCATCTAAAATTTTAATTTCTGCGGTTCTAGAAATAATAATCTCTACTTTATTATCATCCTTATCTTTACCAGATACAGTTCTTAATCCTTCAATACTTACTCTACCATCAAATTTGGTACTCATTTTATTTTCTTCCGAAATATTACCTGCAATACCACCAACGTGGAATGTACGTAATGTTAACTGTGTACCAGGTTCACCAATAGATTGTGCTGCAATAACACCAACTGATTCTCCTTTTTGCACCATGCTATTAGTAGATAAACTATAACCATAACATTTAGCACAAATTCCTCTTTTAGCTTCACAAGTTAATGGAGAACGTACTTCAACGCTTTCAATTTCATTTGCTTCTATTAAAGAAACTATTTCTGGAGTAATCTCTGTATTTGCATCAACAATTACATCGTTAGTTCTTGGGTTTATTACATCGTTTAATGTAAATCTACCAAAAATACGCTCGCCTAAAGTTTCTGTAACTTCATCATTTTTAATTAATGGCGTTACTTCTAAACCTCTTAAAGTACCACAATCTACTTCGTTTACAATAACATCTTGTGAAACATCTACCAAACGACGTGTCAAATAACCCGCATCTGCTGTTTTTAATGCCGTATCTGCAAGACCCTTACGAGCACCATGCGTAGAAATAAAGTATTCTAAAATTGATAAACCTTCCTTAAAGTTAGATAAAATCGGATTTTCAATAATTTGTCCACCACCAGATGTAGATTTTTTAGGTTTTGCCATCAAACCACGCATACCTGTTAACTGTCTAATTTGCTCTTTAGAACCCCTTGCACCAGAGTCAAGCATCATATAAACCGAGTTAAATCCTGCTTGATCTTCACGCAAACGTTTCATAGAAAGTTCGGTAAGTTCATTATTGGTAGAACCCCAAATATCAATTACTTGATTGTAACGTTCTTGGTTGGTTAACATACCCATATTATAACTCTGCTGAATACCTGCTACTTCTTTACGTGCTGCTTCAACCATACCTGCTTTTTCTTCAGGAATAATAATATCACCTAAACTGAATGACAGACCGCCTTTAAAAGCAAACTGGAATCCCATATCTTTAATATTATCTAAAAATTCACCAATTGTAGGTACATCGGTTACTTTAAGTATATCACCAATAATATCTCTTAAAGATTTTTTAGTTAATACTTCATTAATATAACCAGCTTCTTTTGGCACAACTTCATTAAATAAAACACGACCAACCGTAGTTTTAATTAATTTAGTTACTGCTTTACCATCTTCAATATCATGCGTTCTTACTTTAATCATTGCATTTAATGCAACTTTACCTTCGTTGAATGCAATAGTTACTTCTTCAGGTGAATAGAATGTAATTCCTTCTCCTTTAATTTTTACTTTTTTAGTAGAAACTCTTTCCTTAGTCATATAATATAATCCTAAAACCATATCCTGTGAAGGTACAGTAATTGGTGATCCGTTTGCAGGATTTAAAATATTATGTGATGCTAACATTAAAAGTTGAGATTCTAATATTGCTTCAGGTCCAAGTGGTAAATGCACTGCCATTTGATCTCCATCAAAATCGGCATTAAATGCTGTACACACTAATGGATGTAATCTAATCGCTTTACCTTCAATTAATTTTGGTTGAAATGCTTGTATACCTAAACGGTGAAGTGTAGGAGCACGATTTAATAAAATAGGATGCCCTTTTAATATGTTTTCTAAAATATCCCAAACAACAGGTTCTCTTCTATCTATAATTTTCTTTGCTGATTTTACTGTTTTTACAATACCTCTTTCAATTAATTTTCTAATAACGAAAGGTTTGTATAATTCTGCTGCCATATCTTTAGGGATACCGCATTCGTATAATTTTAAATTTGGTCCTACAACAATTACAGAACGAGCAGAATAATCCACACGTTTTCCTAATAAATTTTGACGGAAACGACCTTGTTTACCTTTTAATGAATCGGATAACGATTTTAAAGGTCTGTTAGATTGTGTTTTTACTGCAGATGATTTACGTGTGTTATCAAATAATGAATCTACTGATTCTTGTAACATACGTTTTTCATTACGTAAAATAACCTCTGGTGCTTTAATTTCTACTAATCTTTTTAAACGATTGTTACGTATAATTACTCTACGATATAAATCATTTAAATCTGACGTTGCAAAACGGCCACCATCTAAAGGTACTAATGGTCTTAATTCTGGTGGAATTACTGGTACAACATCAATAATCATCCACTCAGGTCTGTTCTCTCTATTTTTAGCTGCATCTCTAAACGCTTCTACAACATTTAATCTTTTTAATGCTTCTGTTTTACGTTGTTTAGACGTTTCTGTATTTGCTTTGTGTCTTAATTCGTAAGACAAAGTATCTAAGTCTAATCTTGCTAATAAATCTTTTAAACAAGCTGCACCCATTTTTGCGATGAACTTATCTGGATCATTATCATCTAAATATTGATTTTCTTGTGGAACTGAATCTAATATATCTAAATATTCTTCTTCCGTTAAAAAATCTAATCTATGTAAAGGTTCTCCTTCTTTATCTTTAGCAATACCTGCTTGAATTACTACATAACGTTCGTAGTAAATGATCATATCTAATTTCTTAGATGGTAATCCTAAAAGGTATCCCATTTTATTTGGCAATGATCTAAAGTACCAAATATGTGCTACTGGCACAACTAAATCTATATGACCAACTCTATCTCTACGTACTTTTTTCTCGGTAACTTCAACACCACAACGGTCACAAATAATTCCTTTATAACGTATGCGTTTGTACTTACCACAAGCACATTCAAAATCTTTTATTGGTCCAAAAATACGTTCACAAAACAATCCATTTCTTTCTGGTTTGTGTGTACGATAATTAATAGTTTCTGGTTTCAAAACTTCACCTCTAGATGCTTTTAAGATCTTTTCTGGTGATGATAAACCAATAGAAATTCTATTAAATTTTTTAACGGTATATTTTTTATTTTGTCTTGCCATTTTGTTTAGTCTTTAGTCTTTGGTCTTTAGTCTTTAGTGGTAATGTTTAGTTAGTCATTCATAGACTAATTACTGAACACTGCTTACTGAATACTGCAAACTGAATTCTAGTTTTTATTCTCGTTAATATCCATTCCATTTTCATCTTCTAATCTCATATCTAATGCTAAACCTTTCAATTCATGCATTAATACATTAAATGATTCTGGTAATCCTGGTTCAGGCATTGCTTCACCTTTAACAATAGATTCATATGTTTTTGCTCTACCTAAAACATCATCCGATTTTACGGTTAATATTTCTCTTAATGTAGCAGAAGCACCATATGCTTCTAAAGCCCATACTTCCATCTCACCAAAACGTTGTCCACCAAATTGTGCTTTACCACCAAGTGGTTGTTGCGTAATTAATGAATATGGTCCTATTGAACGTGCATGCATTTTATCTTCAATCATATGACCTAACTTAATCATATAAATTATACCAACTGTTGCTGGTTGATCGAAACGTTCTCCTGTTCCTCCATCGTATAAATAAGTATGACCGAATTCTGGGACATTTGCACTTTTTGTGATTTCTGTAATTTCATCTAAGGTAGCACCATCAAAAATTGGCGTTGCATATGTTTTGCCTAATTCTTGACCTGCCCAACCAAGAACAGTTTCATAAATTTGACCAATATTCATACGCGATGGTACACCTAGTGGGTTTAATACAATATCTACTGGAGTTCCGTCTTCTAAGAAAGGCATATCTTCTGCACGAACAATTCTTGCAACAATACCTTTATTACCATGACGACCCGCCATTTTATCACCTACTTTTAATTTACGCTTTTTAGCAACATAGATTTTAGCTAATTTTAAAATTCCTGGAGGTAATTCATCACCAACAGTAATTGCGAATTTTGCTCTACGTAATGCACCTTGTAAATCATTCACTTTAATTTTATAATTGTGAATTAATCTACCAACTAAATTATTTAATTTAACATCGGTTGTCCACTTACCTTTAGTTAAATGTTCAAAATCTTGAACCGTATTTAACATTTTTAAAGTAAACTTTTTACCTTTTGGAAGTATTTCCTCTCCTAAATCATTAGCTACACCTTGCGATGTTTTACCGTTAATTAGTGAGAATAATTTATCTACTAAAACCTCTCTTAAATCTTCAAATCTTTTATTAAATTTTACTTCTAAATCTGAAATATCTTGTTTGTCTTGTACTCTTTTCGCTTTATCTTTAAGTACTCTTTTGAATAATTTCTTATCCACAACAATACCTCTTAATGAAGGAGACGCTTTTAAAGAAGCATCTTTTACATCACCTGCATTATCACCAAAGATTGCACGTAATAATTTTTCTTCTGGTGTTGGATCAGATTCACCTTTTGGTGTAATTTTCCCGATAAGAATATCACCAGGTTTTACCTCTGCACCAATACGAATCATTCCGTTTTCGTCTAGATTTTTAGTTGCTTCTTCACTAACATTTGGTATATCATTTGTTAGTTCTTCTGCTCCTAATTTTGTATCTCTAACATCTAACGAGTACTCATCTATATGTATAGAAGTAAAAATATCATTACGAACCACTTTTTCAGAAATTACAATTGCATCCTCAAAGTTATATCCTTTCCATGGCATAAATGCCACTTTCATATTAATACCTAATGCTAATTCACCTTGTTCGGTTGCATAACCTTCACATAATACTTGACCTTCTTCTACTTTATCTCCTTTTTTAACAATTGGATGTAGATTAATACAAGTACCTTGATTCGTTTTTCTAAACTTAATTAAGTTGTAGGTTACTGAATCTTCATCAAAACTTACTACTTTTTCGTTTGCAGTACGTTTATATTTAATCGTAATATGATTTGAATCTACATAAGTTACTGTACCAGCACCTTTTGCATTCATTAATATTCTTGAATCTTTTGCAACACGTCTTTCTAAACCTGTACCAACAATTGGTGCTTGTGGTCTCATTAAAGGTACTGCCTGACGCATCATGTTTGATCCCATTAATGCTCTATTCGCATCATCATGTTCCAAGAATGGAATTAAAGATGCCGAAATAGATGAAATCTGATTTGGAGAAACATCCATATAATTTATTACTGATGGATCTACTACAGGGAAATCACCTTCTTCACGAGCTACAACTCTGTCTAAGACAATTGCTCCTTCATCGGTTAATTCTAAATTAGATTGTGCTATTTTTTGACCTTCTTCTTCTTCCGCAGATAAATAAATTGGATCATTCAATAAATCTACTTTTCCGTCATCTACTTTACGATAAGGTGTTTCTAAGAAACCTAAATAATTCACTTTTGCATAAACCGAAAGTGAAGAAATCAAACCAATATTTGGTCCCTCTGGCGTTTCAATAGGACAAAGTCTTCCATAATGTGTATAGTGAACATCACGAACCTCGAATCCTGCTCTTTCTCTAGATAAACCTCCAGGTCCTAAAGCCGATAAACGACGTTTATGTGTAATCTCTGCTAATGGATTTGTTTGATCCATAAATTGAGATAATTGATTTGTTCCAAAAAATGAATTAATTACCGAAGATAATGTCTTCGCATTAATCAAATCAATAGGTGTAAATACCTCATTATCACGAACATTCATTCTCTCACGAATAGTACGAGCCATTCTTGAAAGACCAACACCAAATTGAGATGCTAATTGTTCACCAACTGTTCTAACACGACGATTAGATAAGTGATCGATATCATCAACTTCTGCCTTAGAGTTAACTAATTGGATTAAGTTTTTGATAATCGTAATAATATCATTTTTAGTCAATACTTTCTGATCGATTGGTTCATCTAGACCTAAACGTTTGTTCATTCTATAACGACCAACTTCACCTAAATTATAACGCTGCTCAGAGAAAAATAATTTATTTATTACTCCTTTTGCAGTTTCAAAATCTGGCGGTTCAGCGTTTCTTAATTGTCTATATATATGTTCTACAGCTTCTTTTTCGGAATTTGTAGGATCTTTTTGTAATGTATTATGAATAATTGCATAATCTTGAGATTCATTATCTTCTTTATGCAATAAAATTGTTTTAGAACCAGATTCTATAATTTCATCTATATGGTCTTTTTCTAAAATAGTTTCACGATCTAAAACGATTTCGTTACGTTCAATAGACACTACTTCACCAGTATCCTCATCAACAAAATCTTCAAACCATGTTTTTAATACTCTTGCTGCTAATTTACGTCCTAAAACTTTTTTAAGACCAGATTTAGAAACTCTAATTTCATCGGATAAATCAAACATTTCTAAAATGTCTTTATCTCTTTCGTATCCAATTGCTCTAAATAACGTAGTAACAGGTAATTTTTTCTTTCTATCGATATACGCATACATTACGTGATTGATATCGGTAGCAAATTCAATCCAAGAACCTTTAAAAGGAATTACTCTTGCTGAATATAATTTTGTACCATTTGCATGGAAAGATTGTCCAAAGAAAACACCAGGTGATCTATGTAATTGTGAAACCACAACTCTTTCTGCCCCATTAATGATAAAAGTACCACTATGCGTCATGTATGGTATTGTACCCAAATAAACATCTTGAACTATTGTTTCAAAATCTTCATGTTCTGGATCGGTACAATATAATTTTAATCGTGCTTTTAAAGGCACTGAATGTGTCAATCCTCTCTCGATACACTCTTGAATAGAGTATCTTGGTGGATCAACGAAGTAATCAATAAACTCTAATACAAAGTTATTACGTGTATCCGTTATCGGAAATATATCCGTAAATGTTTTGTATAAACCTTCATTTTCTCTTTCGTCTGCTTTTGTCTCTAACTGGAAAAAGTCTTGAAATGATTTTACTTGAATATCTAAAAAATCCGGATATTCCATTATTTTTTTCGCTGATGCGAAATTTAATCTTTCGGTAGTTTGTGTTGTTGCCAAATGAAGAAATTTTTAAATGTGAAAATATTTCGATACTTTAAAACTTAAAATACATAATCAAAAAGTACCTTTTGACTATATACGCAAAATGGTTTAGGTCGTTTCGAGTATTTCGAAAGACCTAAACCTTTATTTTTGTGCCCCAATAATTTAGGTTTGGGACAAAGTAAAAACTTATTTAAGTTCTACTTCTGCTCCTGCTTCTTCTAAAGATTTTTTAAGACCTTCAGCCTCATCTTTAGTTACACCTTCTTTAATTGGTGCTGGTGCGCTATCTACAATTCCTTTAGCTTCTTTTAATCCTAAACCAGTTAATTCCTTAACTAATTTTACAACTGCTAATTTAGAACCACCTGCTGCTTTTAAGATTACATCAAATTCAGTTTTTTCTTCTGCTGCACCTGCATCTCCACCTGCTGCTGGACCTGCTACTACTGCAGCTGCTGCTGGTTCGATACCGTACTCATCTTTTAATATATTTGCTAATTCGTTAACATCTTTTACTGATAAGTTAACTAATTGTTCTGCGAAATCTTTTAATTCTGCCATTTTAATTAAATTTTAAATTTTTATTATTTAGTTTATTGTGTGTTTATTATTTTTCAGATAAAGTTTTTAAGATACCTGACAATTTAGAACCTCCTGATTGTAATGCTGAAATAACATTCTTAGCAGGTGATTGTAATAAGGTAATAATATCTCCGATAACTTCTTCTTTAGATTTAATGCTTACTAAAGCATCTAATTGATCATCGCCAATATAGATTGCTTCTTCAACAAAAGCTCCTTTAAGAACTGGTTTGTCAGATTTTTTTCTAAACTCTTTAATTACTTTTGCAGGCGCATTACCTGTTTCAGAAATTAGAATAGAAGTATTACCTTTTAAAGTACTTGGTAAATCCCCAAAGTCTTTATCCGCTTTTTCCATTGCTTTTGCAAGCAACGTATTTTTAACAACTGCTAATTTTACATTAGCTTTGAAACAAGCTCTTCTTAAGTTAGATGTTGTTAATGCATCTAATCCTGAGATGTCTGCTAAATAGATGATACTATTTTCAGTTAAAGTGCCTGTCAAATTTTCTATTACTGCTGATTTTTCTTCTCTAGTCATAATGTATATATTTAACTTCGATTAAACTGATTTAGATTCAATCTGTATGCTAGGACTCATAGTACTTGACATAAAAATGCTCTTTACATAAGTTCCTTTCGCCGCAGTTGGTTTTAATTTGTAAATTGTTTCTAATAATTCATTTGCATTTTCTTGAATCTTTAAAACATCAAAAGATGCTTTACCGATTGCTGCATGAACTATACCTGTTTTATCAACTTTAAAATCAATTTTACCAGCTTTTACTGCTGCTACTGCTTTAGCAACGTCCATTGTTACTGTACCTGTTTTTGGGTTAGGCATTAAACCTCTTGGTCCTAAAATACGACCTAAAGGACCTAATTTTCCCATTACACTTGGCATAGTTACAATTACGTCAACATCTGTCCATCCTCCTTTAATTTTTTGAAGGTATTCGTCTAATCCAACATAATCAGCACCTGCTGCTTTAGCATCTGCTTCTTTATCTGGAGTTACTAATGCTAAAACTTTAACATCTTTACCTGTTCCGTGTGGTAATGTTACTACACCACGAACCATTTGATCTGCTTTACGAGGATCAACTCCTAAACGTATTGCTAAATCAATAGATGCATCAAATTTCATATTAGAAATTTCTTTTACTAATGCAGAAGCTTCGCTTAAAGTATACACTTTATTGCTATCAACTTTTGCTCTAGATTCTTTTTGTTTTTTAGTTACTTTTGCCATATCGATTATTTAACTGGAGCTTCTCCTTTAACTGTTAAACCCATTGAACGAGCAGTACCTGCAATCATAAGCATAGCAGATTCAACCTTAAATGCGTTTAAATCAACCATTTTGTCTTCTGCTATTTTTCTTATTTGATCCCAAGTAACACTTGCTACCTTATTACGATTTGGTTCTCCTGAACCTTTTTTGATCTTAGCTGCTTCAAGTAATTGAACCGCTGCAGGTGGAGTTTTTACAACAAAATCGAATGATTTATCTGTATAAACTGTAATTGCAACAGGCAATACTTTACCTTGTTTATCTTGAGTTCTAGCATTAAATTGCTTACAGAACTCCATGATATTAACACCAGCAGCACCAAGAGCAGGTCCTACAGGAGGTGAAGGGTTTGCTGCGCCTCCACGAACTTGTAATTTTACTACCTTACTAACTTCTTTTGCCATTATTTAATAGTTTAAATTTGATTCTTTCTTCAATGGAAGCGAAGAAATCATCTAATCATGTAACATTTATGATACTTTATTAACTTGCATATAACTTAATTCTAATGGTGTTCTTCTTCCAAAGATTTTTACCATTACTTCAAGTTTGCGTTTTTCTTCATTAATTTTTTCGATAACACCATCAAATCCGTTGAATGGTCCATCTACAACTTTTACAGTTTCACCTACTATATAAGGTATAACTACATTTTCATTCTGAATTGCTAGTTCATCAACTTTACCTAACATTCTGTTTACTTCTGCTTTTCTTAATGGAACAGGATCTCCTCCTTTTACTTCACCTAAAAAACCAATTACACCAGTAACCGATTTAATAACGTGAGGCACTTCACCACTAAGGTTTGCTTTCACCATAATATATCCAGGAAAATATGGTTTTTCAATATTATATTTTTTCCCTTTACGTATTTGAATTACTTTTTGTGTTGGAACTAAGATTTCTTCTACAAAATCTGACAATCCTAAACGAGCAATTTCATTTTCGATATAAGATTTAACTTTATTCTCTTTACCGCCTATTGCTCTTACTACGTACCAATTTTTTACTGACTCAGCCATAGTGGTTTTTAATTTATAAAATTATAAAACCCGTCTAACAGAGTTTGAAAAAATTTATCTGTTACAAATATGGCTAAAGAAAAAATTATGGTAAACACAACTACTAATATAGTTGATTTTTGTCCTTCATTTAAAGATATCCAAGTAACTTCATTATTTAATTCTCTAAATGATTCTTTGATATAATTTACAATTCCCATAATTATTATTCTTTTAATTTTAAATATTCTAAAGGAATACTTTATTTTTAAAGCACGGGCGGAGAGACTCGAACTCCCGACACCTGGTGTTGGAGACCAGTGCTCTACCAACTGAGCTACGCCCGTATTTTTATAAATCAAGGCATCACGCTTTTTAAGCGTGACACCTTTATTATTTTTACAAGCGTACTTTAAAATACTAAAGT
>JAMONN010000101.1 GCA_027065775.1 Flavobacteriaceae bacterium
ACAGTGGATTGTCTTAAATTTTTTAATAAAGTTTTGCGGATTTAAGGTAATACATTAAAATAAACGTGACAATTATCACATTAAAAATCAAAAAAATTATTAATCACTGATTTTCAATTAATTATATAAAAAAATGGTTAAATTTTATAAGGTTTAATCGAAATTTTATAATTTTTTTGATTGAACACATATTTAATATCACAAATACTAAAATTGCATTCGCTGAATTCTAACCGCATTTAATATGGCTAATAACGCCACACCAACATCGGCGATTACGGCTTCCCACATAGTTGCCATTCCCATTGCACCAAGTATTAAAACTAAAATCTTTACACCAAGCGCTAAAAATATGTTTTGCCAAATAATTTTATTGGTCGCATTACCTATTCTAATAGCAGTTGCAATTTTTGATGGTTGATCGGTTTGTATAATAACATCGGCAGTTTCTATAGCAGCATCACTACCTAATCCGCCCATTGCCATACCAACATCCGACAAAGTAATTACAGGCGCATCGTTTATTCCATCGCCAATAAAAGCAATGGTTTTACCTTGTGCTTTTAGTTTTTCTACTTCTGTAATTTTATCTTCTGGTAGTAAACCACCAATTGCTTTATCGATTCCTAATGTCTTTGCAACCTTATCAACCACCAATTGTTTATCGCCACTAAGCATTACAATTTGTGTAACTTTATCAATACTATGTAAATCTTTTATTGCCTTAATAGCATCTTCTTTAATAGTATCTGCAATGGTAATATAACCAACATATCTATTATTAATTGCAATTACTACAATGGTGTCGGAATTGGTTTTTAGGTTTTCGTTAAACGGAATATTAAATTTTTCTAACAACTTTAAATTTCCTGCTAAAACTTCGTAATCGTTAATAAATCCTTTTATTCCGTGACCAGATATTTCTTCTACTTCTGAAGTTTTAAATGTTGAAGTTTCTTCCCTTTGGGAAGACGGAAGATGGGCTACAACTGCATTGGCAATAGGATGTGTAGAATTTGATTCTAAATTCGCAACCAATTGCAACATTAAATCTTTATCAAAATCTACCGAAACAACTTTTTGTACTTCAAAAACACCTTTGGTAAGTGTTCCTGTTTTGTCCATAACTATTGTATCTACTTTAGTCATTAAATCTAAAAAGTTAGAACCTTTAAACAAGATTCCGTTTTTAGAACCTGCTCCAATTCCGCCAAAATAACCTAACGGAATAGATATTACCAACGCACAAGGACAAGAAATTACTAAGAAAATTAAAGCACGTTGAAACCAAGTCTGAAACACATAAGCATCACCTAAAAAGAAATAAGGAATAACAATTAACGCTATTGCCAACCAAAATACAATTGGTGTATAAATTTTTGCCAATCTACTAATTAACAATTGTGTTTTTGCTTTTTTACCAACTGCTTCTTGTACTAATTTTAATATTTTTGAAAGTTTAGTGTCAGCAAATAAACTAGTTGTTTGTATTTGAATAACTTTGTTGAGGTTAATCATTCCTGCTAAAACCTGCTCGCCTTTTTCTTTGTTATTTGGCACAGATTCGCCTGTTAATGCCGCTGTATTTAAGGTAGCGTTATCTGAAACTAAAACACCATCTAAAGCAATTTTTTGTCCTGCTTTTGTTTGAATAATTTCGCCAATTTGTACATTTTTTGGATGTTTAATTATTTGTTTGCCATTCTCTAAAACCGTTACTTCTTCGACTTGAACTTTTAATAAGGCTTCTATAGATCGCTTTGCACGATTTACAGCTGCTTCTTGAAACAATTCGCCTACTACGTAAAATAGCATAACGGCAATTCCTTCGGCATACGAACCAATTAAAAATGCACCGATGGTTGCAACAGACATTAATACAAATTCATTATAAAAATCGCCTTTTAAAATAAGTTTTACCGCTTTTAAAACAATTGGTCCGCCAATAAAAAGATAGATAATTCCGAACCAAATTAAGGGAATTGGTGCTTTAAAAAATACTACATCAAAATAATCAAAACCAATACCAAGTAATAAAAATAATAAACCAATTGCTGGTTTTATATATGCTTTATTAAACGAAATAGTATCTTTATTTGGTGTGTCTTTTGTATAATCAACCGCACAAGCACCATCTTTACAGTCGTCATCATTTTTTTCTATAATTATTTCTTCGTGATTATGATTATGTCCCATAATTTTTATTTTTTACTCACACCGTGACTCAAAGTCACGGTGTGAGTTTTATTTTAATGCGAATGTCCGCCACCTTCTGCGCCAACTAAAGAATAACCACCTTTTGTTAAAACAGTATCGGTTTCTTTAATATTATCCGATAAAATTTCGGTAAAACCTTTATATGTTTTGCCAACTTTTACTTCAATAGGTTCAAAAATATAGGTACCATTTTCTTGTTTTTCTAATTTTAAAACTACTTTATGTTCGCCTTCTTCAATAAAAGCAGTTTCTGGTAAAGCCATAGATTTATTACTAACGGTTTCAATCTCAGCATCTACAAACATACCAATATCAAATCTATTTTTGGTTTTATGGTGTAAATGACCGTGTACTTTTACGGTTCTACTATCTGTTTCTATAGATTTGCCAACTAAATGTACTTCAGCATCATAATACTCATCAGAAACTTCTGGAATTTTAAAACGGATTTCTTGTCCTTTTTTAATTTTCATCGCATCTTTTTCAAACACTTTTAACTCAATATGAATATGGTCAATATTAATAATTTCCATAATTTCATCTGCAGGTGAAATGTGCGTTCCTTTATTTACATTAATTTTAGAAATACTGCCATTTATGCTAGAATATAGTGTAATTGTTGAGGTCATGTTACCTTGTTCTACATTAGACAGATTAATATTTAGCATTTTCAATTTTTTACGCAATCCGTTTAAAGTTGCCTTTTTACGTTTATAGTTACTTGCTGCTTTTAAATAGTTTTTTTCGGAAGTTATTTTTTCAGAATATAACGTTTTTTGTCTTTCAAATTCTGATTTTAAATAGCCTATTTCTTCCTTTACTTCTAAATAATTTTGTTGCATATCTACAAATTCTGGGTTTTCAATAGTAACTACTGCTTGCCCTTTACGTACTATATCGCCAATTAATAAGTTAGATTTTTTAATATAACCACCATAAAAAGAACTGATTATTTCTATACTTTGTGGTGGAGCATCAATCATACCCGTAGTTTTTACCACTTCTGGAAAATCTTGTTTAGATAATTTACCTAATTGCATTTTACTACTTTCAAATTGAGCAGTAGTTACTGTTATATCTTCGTCTTCATGTGAATCTTCAGATTTAGTTGTTTCGTTTTGATAACCATCATTTTTATTGTGGTCTTTTTCTTTTTTACAACTTGTAAATAAGATGATTGTTGTAATTAGTATGTATGTTAAATTTTTCATTGTTTTATGTTTTTTTGTTTTTCCCGCAAGGTTCGCTAAGTTTTCGCAAAGGTCACAAAGGTTTTTATTTGTAATAATATTTATAGTCTTTCAGTCTATAGTCTAACATCTATTAGTCTAAAGTCTATTTTATATAATTAATTTCTATTACTGTTTTATTATATTTATTTAAGTTATCTAAATAAGAAAGTTTATTTTCATACGCTGTTTCTACACTTTGTATGTATTGAAAAAAGTCGATTTCACCGTGCTTAAAACTACTATTTGCTGTTTTTAAAATAGCGTCATTTAGTGCTTTTCCTTCGGTTAAAAAATAAGTTAGACTTTCTTGGTATTGTGTTAAACTTGCCTGTAATTGTCTATTTTTTGCTTCCAATTGTTTTTCGTAATTGCTTTTTTGTTCTAAAACAATTTCCTTTTCCATTTTTGCTAAAGCGATTTTAGATTTTTTCGCTCCTTTTAATAACGGAATATTTACACCTACTTGAAACGCATTAGAATTACCATCTAAAAAGGAATTGATACCGTAATTATATTGCAAATTAAAATTTGGTAATAATGCTTTTTTAGCCACTTTAGTTTTAGCATCTAACATTTTTTGCTGTGCTTCAAAATAAGTAAAACCTACATTTTCATTTAATTGCAAAGTGTTTAAGTTTACTTTTTCTAAAGGAATTGTTTTTACCTTAATAGTTACATCTTGCACTACTTTAGACAAACCTAGCAACAGTACAGAAACTTCTTTAACCGATTGATTATAAAGTAATTCCACTTGTTTTGATTTAGATTTTGCAGTAATTTTCTCTAAATAATTACTTTCACCTAATTCAAATCGCCTGTTTGCTTTATGTGCAAAATCAACATATAAATCTAGCAATAATTTGTAAGTCGTTTCTTTTTCTTTTGCATATTGATATTGGTAAAACAAGGTTGTAATTTGTTTATCAATTTCAAATTTCTGAATTTCATAAGCACTTTCCGTTACCGCAACTTTAGATTTTCTAAACTTTTTATTTGCCATATAAACTTGAGGTAAACTTACCGATTGCGAAATACCAAAAGTGTTAAACACACCAACATCTTCGGTGATTTTATCATTAAACCAATTGTAAGTAAATTGCGTATTGCCAAAATTATTTGGCGTATTTGCAATAAATTCAGCCTTTTTAGTTTGTAATTCTAAGTTTTTTAAAGAACCATTATTGGTATATGCTAATTCCTTTAATTCCTCTAAATTTAACGGCTTATTTTGTGCGAATAAACCTACCGAAAATAACATTAAAAATACCGAAATTACCTTTGCTGTTTTACCTTTTAAATGAAAACGCTTACGTTCTTTTTTACTATCAAAAAGTGCATACAAAACAGGCAAAACTAATAAAGTTAATAAGGTAGAAGTTATTAAACCGCCAATAACTACAGTTGCTAAAGGTCGTTGTACTTCTGCACCTGCACCATTAGAAATTGCCATTGGTAAAAATCCTAAAGCCGCTGCTAATGCTGTTAATATTACAGCACGTAATCTGCTTTTTGCTCCAAAAATAATAAGTTCATCATCTGGTTTCATACCGCCATGTTTTAGTTCTTTAAATTCTTCAATTAATACAATTCCGTTTAAAACGGCAATCCCAAAAAGTGCGATAAAACCAACACCAGCCGAAATACTAAATGGCAAATCTCTTAACCATAAAAACAGAATTCCGCCAACTGCTGCAAACGGAATTGCACTATAAATAATTAATGCTTCCTTAACGGATTTGAATGCGAAATACAACAAAACAAAGATTAATATAAGTGCAATTGGCACGGCAACTTTTAACCTTGCTTTAGCGGATTCTAAGTTTTCAAATTGACCACCATAAGTAACCGAATAACCAACAGGAATTTTAATTTTAGTGTTAATTATATTTTTAATATCATCTACAACCGATTGTAAATCTCTGTTTCTTACATTAATACCAACAACAACTCTACGTTTGGTATCGTCTCTAGATATTTTGGCAGCACCTTTTTTATAGGTAATATTTGCTAATTCGCTTAACGGAATTTTTCCGCCATTAGGCAAATCTACATATAGATTTTTAAGGTCCGAAATATCTTGGCGTTTCGCTTTATCTAAACGTAAAACCAAATCGAATTTCTTTTCGCCTTCAAAAATACTTCCTGCTTTATGACCAGAAAAACCCATCGCAATCATTTCGTTTAAATCGGAAATATTTAGTCCGTAGCGAGCAATTTTATTTCGATTAAATTTAACATTCATCTGTGGTAAACCAGCAGTTTTTTCAACGGTAATATCAGCAGCACCATTTACATTTTCAATAGCACGTTTTATTTCGTTGGCTTTTTTATCTAAAATAGCCAAATCATCACCAAAAATCTTAATAGCAATATCTGCTCTAACACCAGAAATTAGTTCATTAAATCGCATTTCGATAGGTTGTGTAAATTCCACTTCCATATTTGGAATAATTGCTAAGGCTTCTTTAAATTTATTTGCTAATTCATCTTTTGTCGTTGCTGAAGTCCATTCGCCTTTAGGCTTTAAAGTAATAATAACATCACTTTCTTCCATAGACATTGGGTCGGTTGGTACTTCCGCAGCACCAATTCTGCTGACAACTTGTTTTACTTCTGGAAAATTATCACGTAAAACCTGCTCAATTTTTGTGGTAATTTCTACCGTTTTTGCGAGTGATGTTCCTGTTTTTAAAACAGGTTGAATTACAAAATCACCTTCGTCTAAAGTTGGTACAAATTCCGCTCCCATTGTAGAAAATAAATAAACTGCACCTAATAAAATAACTAATGCTAAGGCGATAACTAAACGTTTTGTTTTTAAAACCCAACGGATTGCTGGTTCGTAAATATTCGTTAAAAATCGCATTAAACGTACAGAGATATTTTTGTCGGATAAATTGGTTGGTTTTATAACCAAACTTGCCATTGCAGGCACGTATGTTAATCCGAAAATCATCGCACCAATTAAAGCAAAGCTAAAAGTCATTGCCATTGGTTTAAACATTTTACCTTCAATGCCACCAAGTGTTAAAATTGGAATAAATACGATTAAAATAATGAGTTGTCCAAAAATGGCAGATGACATCATTTTAGATGCTGCTCCAAAAGTTATATCATCTCGTACATCTTGAGATTCACTTTTATTTAGTGCTGTAAAATCTGCTTTTTTAGCGGTAATTTTAAATGCCACAAATTCGACTATAATAACGGCTCCATCAATTATAATTCCGAAATCTATTGCTCCTAAACTCATTAAATTAGCATCGACTCCAAAAATATACATCATACCTAAAGTGAATAATAATGCCAACGGAATTACCGATGCAACTACTAAACCTGAACGCCAATTACCAAGTAATAAAATCACTACAAAAATCACAATTAAACTTCCTAAAATCAGGTTTTCGTAAACCGTAAAAGTGGTTTTAGCGATTAATTCACTTCGGTCTAAAAACCCGTTAATATAAACACCTTCTGGTAAGGATTTTTCGATAGATTTTACTCGTTCTTTTACGGCTTCAATAACTTGTTTGGAGTTTCCGCCTTTAAGCATCATAACTTGTCCCAACACTTTTTCGCCTTCGCCATTTGCGGTAATTGCTCCAAAACGCATGGCAGAACCAAAACCAACTTTTGCAATATCTTTAACGAGAATTTGCAAGCCGTTTTTATTGGTTACTACGGTATTTTCTATGTCTTCTAACGAAGTCATTAAACCTTCGCCACGAATAAAATAAGATTGATTGGTCTTTTCGATATAACCGCCACCAGCAACACTATTATTTTTTTCGATCGCTGTAAAAATATCGCTGGTAGAGATATTCATTGCATTTAATTTTGCGGTATTTATAGCAACTTCATATTGTTTTAAAAATCCGCCCCAAGTATTGACCTCAACAACTCCTTTAATACCAGAAAGTTGTCTTTTAACAATCCAATCTTGTATGGTTCTTAGTTCGGTTGCGTCGTATTTATCTTTGTAACCTTCTTTTACATCGAGAATATATTGGTAGATTTCGCCTAAACCTGTGGTTATTGGTCCCATTTCTGGTGAACCAAATCCTTCGGGAATATTTTCACGAACCGAAATTAATTTTTCAGAAATTAATTGTCTTGGTAAATACGTTCCCATACTTTCTTCAAAAACAATGGTTACTACGGATAATCCGAATTTTGAAGTAGAGCGAATTTCTACAACTCCAGGTAAATTAGACATTTCTAATTCTACAGGATAAGTGATAAATTGTTCTATATCTTGTGTAGATAAATTTTGTGAAGTTGTAATAACTTGCACTTGATTATTGGTAACATCTGGTACGGCACCAATAGGTATTTGTGTTAGCGAATAAACTCCAAAACCCATTATAATTACTGTAAATAGGAATATTAGAAATTTATTTTTTATGCTAAAATCTATAATTTTGCTTAACATATTTTAGTTTAAAGTTAAAAATTGAATGTAAAAAGTAGTATGATTTTTGAAAAGTAATATTTTAATAATTTAGACTTACCCAAATATTTTTAGGTAGTAAATTATTTAAATTATAATAAATGATTAAAGGAATACTTGAGTTTTCACTTTAATCTTTTAACTCTTCATTTTTAACTAAATTGTGGTGGTTGAAAAATTTTTTGTTTTTCGAATGTAGAAAATTTATCTTGATAGTAAAAAGTAGTTTTACTACTCTCAATAAATTTAGTTGTTTTAAAAGAGAACGAAAAAGCACTAAATAATACATCAATCTGTGTTTGTGCAGCACAATCGTGATGAATTGGTGTGTGTTTATGGTCTTTTTCTTCTTCTTGATGTTGTTCTTTATGACTCTCTTTTAATTCGCCATAATGTTTGGATACATAAACCATAAAACTATCGCCATACTTATCCTTATGTAAATTAGCATGCTCTATAAATTCTCTAAATTGTAATACATCATCAAAATGAATGTTTGCACTTTGTATGAAAAACAACGTTGAGAATACTATGGAAAACAGTTTTATCATTATTTGCAAAGATATACTATTTTATTCTTAATGATTTCTTAAAGTTTGTAAATAAGCATCGCAAATTATACAAATAAATCATCCAAAATAGTTTTAGTATCTACTATTTTATTAGCGTATTGATTTTTTTAAATATCATACATTTGTTATAAATGTATTAAAAACTTGTTTTCTAGTTTTAGTTTGTTCAATAAATCATTATTTTATAGTCTGTTCTACAGAACCACATTGTAACATTTTATCACCAAAATAAGGGTTTTTAATTGCTTTATCAAAACTCAACCAATCTGCTCCTTTGTTATCATTTGCCATAGGACAATGTTGTACATAAACTTCTTTATTAGTACCAAAACTGCTGATTACTTTGGTCATTGCATTAGATAAATTGATAAAAGTTGCACGTTGCTTTTCAATATTTAATTCATTAGATAAGTTTTGCAAACTTTCTTTAATTATTTTTACATTTGGCATCCAAATTTCGTGTGCTTTTGGTTTTTTAAGTAAAGACATTTTTACTTTTTTTAGATTTTTTAAAGTTTGTTTTGCTGCTTCGTTTACTTTTTTAGCATCGGTTAAAACAAAAGCATCTTTTATATTGATGTAATCTTGAAATACGACATCTAATTGTTTTTTGAATTTTTGGTTTACATCTATTCTTTCTATTTCTTTAGGTTTGTTTACACTTTTATCTGTTTTATCCGTTCTACTCATCATTGATTTTTTACCTTGTAATTGAGCAGCAGCATCTATAGTAAAAATACCATTACTAACAATTTCCACTCCATTTTCTAAACCTGAAATTATTTGATAATTAGACATACTTGCATCGCCTAATGTCACTTCACGTAATTCGAAAACAGGTTCGTCTTTATTTGTTTTGACATAAACCACAGAGCGCTTACCTGTCCATAATACTGCTGTTTTTGGAACAAAAACAGTTGCTGTATTATTGTTTTTAGCAGAGTTTTTAATAATTACCTCACTTGTTAGTAACATGCCAGGTTTTAATTGATTTTTAGGGTTTAATAATGTTGCTCTAACTGCTATTGTTCTTGTACCTGTATTTAAACTTGGGTCTATAAAATTAATTTTTGCTTTAATTTTTTGGTTTGAATACGCATTTGGTGTAATTAATAACTGCTGTCCTAATTTAATATTTTTAATATCTTGCTCATAAACGTCAAACATTGCCCAAACACTTCCTAAATTAGATACTTTAAATATTGGAGAACCTTCTTTAACGTGATTACCTTCTTGCACTAGTATTTCATCAATATATCCTGAAACATTTGCATACATATTAAAATTAGTAATCACTTTTTTAGTTTGCTCTATTTGTTGGATTTGATTTTCAGAAATTTTCCAATTTTTTAATTTATTACGTACCGCATTATATAATTCTGGTTGTGCATTTTTTATATTAAGTGCTTCAATAAATTCATTTTGTGCAGTTACTAATTCTGGTGAATAAACGGTTGCTATTAGACTACCTTTTTTCACATATTCGCCAACACTACGATATTTTAGACTTTCTATTCTACCGCCAAAATGAGCAGTTTGCATAGCTGTTGCTTTATCATTAACCATTATTTTACCTGATAGTTTTAGAGTTGAGGTGTTTTGCAAAACGTCTTTACCTAAAACACTTTTATCCAAATTATCTCCAACAACTAGTGTTTCTATATTTGCCAATGCCAATGCATTTTTAGATAGTTTAAATTCATTTGCGTTTAAACCTTCTGCGTTTTCAGTTTTGGGTATTAAATCCATGCCACATTTAGGGCAAGGACCAAATTCTGGCAAATCAATTTCTGGATGCATGGAACAAGTCCAATGTTCTATTATTTTTTTTATTTTATCATTGTTTAATCCTAATTTTCTAGAATTTCCTAATACAAATTTTCCGATAAGAATTCCTATGAGTAAGATTGCTATTATTGTTATAGTTTTTTTCATTTGTTTACTTTTATAGACCTTCAAGGTTTTAAAAATATTGAAGGTCTGATGTGCTTAACTTATTTCATTATTTTTTGAAAATAAGATAAAAATTGCTTTCTTTCTTCATCAGAAAATTTAGCCTCGCTATGCATTAATTTATAACCTTTTAAAGGCATTTCTCCTTCTTTTACTTCGTCTATAATTTCATCTAATTTATGATTTTGTTTTTTTGCTGAATAATTTCCAAATTCAGAAAAATTTAATTCTTCTTTTGCCTCGGCAATATGATTTTCTAAAAACCAACTAACTGGTTGTATTTTATTATACCAAGGATACTTGGTATTGTTACTATGGCAATCATAACATGCATTTTTTAACATGACATGTATGTTCTCTGGCACATCGTAAACTTTAGAAAAGTCTGTTGGTAGTAGTTCTTTATTTTCATTTCTGTGAGTTGGAAAAAATTGAATTAGGATAAAAACTACAATTAAAGCGATTACGATTTTTTTAAGATGTTTTTTCATTTTGTTGATTTTTAGTTTGTTTAAGTTATTATTAAATATATTTATTCCTATTAATTAATTTGTTTTGTTATAGAACCACAATGTAACATTTTATCTCCAAAATAAGGATTTTTAATATCTTTGGTTTCACTTAACCAAGCGGCTCCTTTACCATTATTTGCCATTGGACAATGATCTTGATATAAAGTTTTTTCAGTTCCTAAAAGAGCAATCATTTCAGAAATATCTTGACTTAAATTTTTAAAATGTTTACGTTGATGGTCTATATCACTTTTTTTAATATGTTCGGTTTGTCCTTTAGCACTATCCAAAATATTTATGTATTCTTTGTATGTATCACCAGATAATTTAGACATATCAAAGCCTTTAAAGGCAGTTAACAACGTAGTTGCTCCTTTTGCTGTAGCAGACTTATCGGTTGCAACTAAGCCGTTTTTAATTTGTAAATACGCATTTACTATTGGTGTTGTTGCAGGATTTTTAGTTTTGTTTTGCTCTATAGTTTTATCGCTATGTGTAGTTTTATTTCCCATTTTAGAATGATCGTGGTTATGACCATCGTCATTTTTCATTTCTGTTTTTTTATGGTCGTGATTATCATTGTGATCGTTTTTCATTTCCATCTCAGAATGGTCTGCGGATGGCGTCTCTTTTTTACCGTCTTTACACGCAGTTACTATTAATACTGCGATTGCTAATACATAAATTGTTTTCTTCATTTTTAATTGTTTTTGCTCACACTAACCTTTTCAAAGGAAAAAATTCTGAGTGGATTAGTATATTTTTTTTCAAAAGCATAGATTATTTAAACTCTTCGGAAAAAATTTAAATTAATGTTTGTGATTATTATTACAAGTCATTCCTATTATTTTGTATGTATGTTTCATAATTTGAACTATTTTAATTAGTTAAATACTCCACTTTAGATTTTGCTACAAATGCTTTTTTTATGGCTTCAATTTCCATTAATTGGAATCGAATTTTCTGCAATTGCAATCGTAATATTTTATCATAATCTAAAATGCCTGTTTCGTAAGCTTTTAAATCTACGTTAATCGCTCTTTGGATTTCTGTTTTGTTTTTTTGTGCTGCAACAACGGATAAAATGGCATTGTCTAATTCTAATATTGCACTATCTAATGCTATATCTAATGCATTTTTTTTGTTTTCTAAGGCATTAGCAATTTGTTCTTCTTGAATTTTTAATTGCTTATATTGTGATTTATGTTTCTTATTAAAAATCGGAATTCCAACCGAAATTTTTGGCATTAGAATATCTTTTCCGTTTTGAGAAGGATTCAAATTAGAATAACCATCCACTAGAATATAATCTAAACCAACAGTTATTTTAGGTTTTTTATCGATGTCAATTAGTTTTTCTCGTGCTTTATAAACCGATTGCATTTCAGAAATTTTTTCTAAACTAGGATGTTGATTTATAGTTTTATTACCAATCAAAATATCTAATACATTTAAACTATCTACTACGTTTAAAAAAGTATTTTGGTCTTGTTGCAATAGTTTATTAAAGTTTTTATTTAGCACGTTAATACTATTAATATTCTGAAATACCTTACTATGCAATTCGTTTTTTTGAACTCTAATTCGCAATACATCACTCATCGTTGCTCTATTATTTGATAGTGCTGCCAACGCCATATTTTCATAGGTTTTTAAGATGAGTTTATTGTCTTTTAAAATTTCGGTAATCGCTAATTCTCTATAAATTTCGTAGTATGCTTTCTTTACTTGAAATTCTAAATCAATTTCCGTTAAGGCAATATCATACTGTTTAATTTCGGCCAATGTTTTTACTGCATTTTTTTGAGCATTAAATTCACCAAACCAAGGTAATTTTTGACTTGCACCGACTCTAAATAACTGTGAACCAACACGAGTTTCTGGTGTTAATGCAAATACATCCAAACTTAAGTTGGTGTTTTCGTAAGTGCCAACTTCGTTGACTTTTTCTTTGGCTAATTCGTAGTCTGCTGTTTTTACTTTTAAATTGGAATTGTTTTTAATCGCAATTGCTAAATATTCTTCAATACTTTGAGAATAAGTTGTAAAGCCAACTAAAAATGTTATTGTTACTATTATTTTTTTCATATTTCTATTTCTTTGCGAACCTTGCGAAACCTTTGCGAACTTTGCGGTTAATTTAAACGCAAAGTTCGCAAAGGACGCTATGATTTTTTTATTTTAATTTCTTTTGACCAACTGTAAAGCACTGGCACTACAAAAAGCGTAATTAACGCAACCAACATGCCGCCAAAACTCGGAATTGCCATTGGTATCATAATATCACTTCCACGACCTG
>JAMONN010000102.1 GCA_027065775.1 Flavobacteriaceae bacterium
TGTTGAAAAATAATGCGCATCTCCTAAACCATTTAAATGTTCTATACCTTTACTTAAATCAGAATGAAATAGATTGTTGAGCGTTTCTCCTACTAAATATTTTTTATACTTTTCAAATTCAGACATAAAAATACTTGTTTATCATTTTCCATGTGGTTTTAAATCAGGTAATGCTTTTCCGTTTTTTAAATAATCCTCTAGCCATTTTTTTGCCATCTGGTCTACTTCATCATTAAATTCTCTTAAACCATGATCGCCTCCTTCAAAAAGAATTAAACGATGTGGTATTTGATGCTTAATAAATTTTTGAGATAATGAAATAGATTGTTCTGGTGTAACTCGCCAATCTGAAGTGCCATGAAACATTAAAATAGGTGTTGTTTTAGTTATGTTTTCTACTTGATTTACTGCAGAACGTAAATTTAATGCTTTTGATTTATTACTTAAATAATTAGGAATGTTTTCAATATATACGGTTTCAAAAGTATCTTTTCGGGTTTCCATTGTCATTCTTAAATCACTTACTGCGCCACCAACAATTGCTGCTTTAAATTTATTCGTTTTTGTAAGTGTTAAATAAGTCATCATTCCGCCACGAGACCAACCATAAATTCCCATTTTAGAAGTATCTGCATTTTTAATATTATCGAATAACGGAATTAAATTTAATATATCATTCACATCTTTTCCGCCAAATTCTTCTTTTCCTTCGCCGCCATCATTACCACGATATTGACTTGCCGCAACATGGTAACCCCAATTTGCCATTTGTGCTAAAATAAATACTGCTTTGTATTCGTTTAATTTGCCAAACTCTTTATTTCCGCCTCTATTATAGATTACACATGGTAATTTTTCTGTGGTGTTTTTTGGTGAAGCGATATAACCAACAACTTTTAATCCGTCACTTAAGTAGGTTATTTTTTCAATTTTTACTTGGTTTAAGTAATTGTATTTGTCTTTTAGTTTTCCGTTATCGGAAATTCTTTTTGCTAATTTTGGATAATCTTTCCAGTTAAAATCTGTGCGACTTGTTATTTTTCCGTTTTGGGATGAACAAGAAATGAATAAAAATAATGTGGTTAATAGTGTGAGTGTATTTTTCATTTTTATTTGTTTTATTAGAACATAGATTTGACTTTTTTTTACTCACACCGTAACTCGAAGTCACGGTGCGAGTGTATTTTATTGTTTCAAGAAAGAAGATACATCAAGTCGTTTCCCATTCTAAATTTTCTAACGGATTTTTATCTAAAATCAATATATTCGCCTTAAATCCTTTTTTAATTTTTCCGAAAGCATCGTTAAAGTTAGATGGTAAATTTTGTTCAGCACATTTATTATTTTCTCGCAAAGTCGCAGAGGCACTAATAAAATTATGGGTTTTAAGTCGCAAATGTTTGCATAGCAAAATGTAATTACGTCTTTTTGAGAACTTCGACTTTGCGAGATTTTTTTTATTTACCCATAAAATCGTAGTAGTGCTATTATTGTTTCTGCTGCCAAAGCCAAGCACTACGTAAAGAATCTTGCAGTGTCAATTCACTTTGCCAACCCAACTCATTATTTGCTAAAGTTGTATCTGCATATGCTACGGTAATATCTCCTACTCTTCTTGGTTCGATTTTATAATTTAATTTTTGATTATTTGCTTCTTCAAAAGCCTTAATTACGTCTAAGACAGAACTTCCTTTTCCTGTACCAATATTAAAGAATTCCATTTGTGATTTGTTATTTTTTGACAACAAACGTTTCATGGCAATAATGTGTGCTTTTGCTAAATCGACTACGTGAATATAATCACGAACTGCTGTTCCGTCTGGCGTATCGTAATCGTCTCCGAAAACAGATAAACATTCACGAATTCCAGCTGCAGTTTGGGTTACATACGGAATCAAATTTTGTGGTACGCCAATAGGTAATTCACCAATTAAAACACTATCGTGTCCACCAATTGGGTTAAAATAACGTAATGCAATCGCATTTAATTTACTTACTTTAGTAGTATCTTCAATTATTTCTTCACCCATTTGTTTGGTGTTTCCGTAAGGAGATTCTGCTTTTTTAATTGGTGCTTTTTCTGTAATTGGCAATTCATCGGCTTGACCATAAACAGTACATGAAGAACTGAAAATTAAGTTATTCATCTTATTTTTTTGCATTTCTTGCAATAAATAAATTAACGTAGTAATATTATTTTCGTAATATTTAAGTGGTTCATTTACGCTTTCTCCAACTGCTTTTGAAGCTGCAAAATGGATTACACCATCAATTTTATTAGATTTGAAAAAATTACTAACTTTAGATTTATCTTTTAAATCTATTTGATGAAATTCTGGTTTTTTATTAGTTATTGCTATAATTCCGTCAAGAACATCTATTGTTGAGTTTGATAAATCATCTATAATAACTACTTCAAAACCTTCGTTTTGTAATTCTACAACTGTATGTGAACCTATAAAACCTAAACCGCCAGTTACTAATATTTTCATATTTATTATTTTACTCACACCGTGACTTTAAGTCACGGTGTGAGTTAGTATTATTTGCAAAATTCCAAAATAGTATCTACAATAAATTGTTGTTGTTCTTCGTCTAATTCTGTATGCATTGGCAATGAAATAACGGTTTCTATTAATTTGTTGGTTACTTTAAAATCGTCTTCATTATAACGTTCATCCGCGTAAGCTTTTTGCGCATGTAAAGGCACCGGATAATAAATTGCGTTTGGTATTCCTTTATCTAATAAGTGTTGATGCAATGCATTACGATCTACATTTTTAGTTTTTAATGTATATTGATGAAAAACATGTGTAGAAAAATCACTAATAATTGGCGCTTCGATTTTATCACTACTTGCAAAAGCATCGCTATAAAATTTTGCTGCTTTTTGTCTTGCTTCGCAATACGAATCTAACAAAGGTAATTTTATTTGTAAAACTGCTGCTTGTAAACTATCTAAACGAGAATTTACACCAACAACATCATGATAATATCGTTTGTACATTCCGTGATTTACAACACCGCGAATAATGTGTGCCAAATCATCATCATTAGTAAAAATTGCACCGCCATCACCATAACAACCTAAATTTTTAGATGGAAAAAACGAAGTCGTACCAACATTACCCATGGTTCCGGCTTTTTGTTTTGTTCCGTTGGCAAACGTATAATCTGCACCAATTGCTTGTGCATTATCTTCTATAACAAATAAATTGTGTTGTTTAGCTATTTCTAAAATCGCTTCCATATTTGCACATTGACCAAATAAATGAACTGGCACAATTGCTTTAGTTTTAGGTGTAATTGCCTTTTTTAAAGCATCAATATTTATGTTAAATGTATCTTCATCTACATCTACCAAAACTGGTGTTAAATTCAATAAAGCAATAACCTCAACCGTTGCTGCAAATGTGAAATCTACCGTAATTACTTCGTCACCTGGTTTTAAACCTAAACCCATCATGGTAATTTGTAACGCATCAGTACCATTTGCACAAGGAATAACGTGTTTTACATCTAAATATTTTTCTAAATCATTTGCAAATCCTTTTACTTCAGGACCACCAATATAATATGCAGTATCTAAAATGCTTTCAAAAGCTTTATTAATTTGTGGTTTAATATGCTTATATTGACCTTGGAGGTCAACCATTTGTATTTTTTTCATGGAAATAAATTTTCTGCATCAAAAATACAAATAAATTATTATGAAGTAAGAATTAGTTGTAAAATAAATGGTGTTAAACCTCAAAAGAAATCCTGAACCCAATATATAGTAAAGAAAAATCAGGAGATCCAAGGATTGAAGTATTAAACCAATATCCCGCTAAAAAAGCGGGATTTGTTCGATTTGCTAAAAAACCGAAAATAATTTTTTAGAATCTCACAAATAAAAAACTACCAAAAAAATTCTAAAAGGGTTTCGAAATTTTGATGGTAGTTCAACTAACAACTATTATATATATTTTAAAGCAATTTTCCCAACGTAATAATTATGACGCAAAATTATATCTAATTAGATTACTGTAAAAGGGGAAAAACACCCTTTTTAAAAATTATTTATCAAAAAAAAAGATGGTTGCTATAGATTAGTTTCTATTTTTGTCGTTACTAATGTATTTTCTCTACAACATATTTGTCTTAGTATTTGGTTTTCTGTTAATTCCAATAAGTTTTTTTAATAAAAAAATTAAACTATTCCTTAACGGAAGAAAAGATACATTTCAACAACTTTCCGTTTTAAAAAAAACAGACAGAGTTGTTTGGTTTCATTGCGCCTCTTTAGGTGAATTTGAACAAGGTAGACCAATAATTGAAACCTTTAAAATTGAAAACCCAACTTTTAAAATTGTGTTGACTTTTTTTTCTCCTTCTGGTTATGAGATTCGTCAAAATTATGAATTTGCAGATGTAATTTGTTATTTACCTTTAGATACAAAAAAGAATGTAAATCGATTTTTAGATTTAGTGCATCCCGAAATAAGCATTTTTGTTAAATATGAATTTTGGCCAAATATTTTAAAAGAACTTAAAAACAGAAATATTAATACATTGTTAGTTTCTGCTATTTTTAGGAAAAGTCAAGTATTTTTTAAATCAAATAGTTTTGCGAAAAACTTTATGCGTAATTCTTTAAAAGCTTTTAATCACTTTTTTGTACAAGATATAAATTCCGAAAAATTATTAAACACCATAGGTTTTAATAATGTAACGGTTTCTGGAGATACTCGATTTGATAGTGTTTCTAATATTTCTAAACAGGATTATACATTAGATTTCATGGAAAAGTTTTTAAAAAACGACACCAATTTTGTTTTAGTTGCTGGTAGTACATGGCATCAAGACGAAGAAATAATTATAAATTACATCAATAAGTACGCTACAACAGAACAACAATTCATTATTGCACCGCATAATATTAAACCAACCGAAATTAAGAAATTAAAGAACAAAATAAATAAAAAAACAATTTTGTATTCTGAATTTCATTTACATAAACAAGAAGAACAAGTCTTAATTTTAGATACAATTGGTTTATTATCAAAAATTTACAAACATGCAACCATTGCTTATATTGGCGGTGGTTTTGGTAATGGTATCCATAATATTTTGGAAGCAGCAACTTATGGCGTACCTATATTAATTGGTCCTAAATATGATAAATTTAAAGAAGCAGTAGAATTAATTGATAAAAAAGGATGCTTTGTAATTAACAATGAAAAAGATTTTATAGATAACATCTTATTTTTAAAAAACCCAAAATTATTAAAGAATACAAGTGAAATAACACTAAACTATGTAAATGATAATATTGGTGCAACCAAATGTATCTTAAGTTACATTAAAAAAAATATGACTAACTTTACAACCTAACTAAGAATAAAATGCAAGAAAAATTACAAGATTATTTTAGTGTTGTATTTGAACCAGAATTATTAAAAGAAATTGAAAAATTTGGCGTTTACAAAGTCATAAAAGAAAATGAACTTTTAATTGATGTTGGCGGAAGTATTACACACATTCCACTTTTATTAAATGGCGCTATAAAAATTGTTCGCGAAGATGATAATGGTGATGAAATTGTATTGTATTTTTTAGAAAGAGGTGATACTTGTGCCATTTCTTTTGTGAATTGTTTAAACTATAACAAATCAGGCGATAGTAAATTAAATTATAGTAAATCTAAAGTTAGAGGCGTTGCAGAAAAAGATTCTGAAGCAATATTTTTACCAGTAGCAAAACTTTCTGAATGGTTAGAAAAATATCAATCTTGGCGAGTTTTTGTGATTGAAAGTTATAGCGAAAGGTTAAACGAAATGATTGAAGCAATCGATACGTTAGCATTTATGCGAATGGATCAACGATTGTTAAAATACTTGCAAGATAAAGTGAAAATAATGCGAGAAACTACTTTAAATGCTACACATCTTCAGATTGCATTAGATTTAAATACCTCTAGAGTTGTTGTTTCTAGACTCTTAAAACAATTAGAAAACGAAGGGAAAATAAAGTTATTTCGTAAAAAAATTGAAGTTTTAGAATATTAATGAGAATCTAAATTTTTAGAAAATTTAGTTATTCGAATTAATTCCGCTTTTTTTCAGCAGAATCTTTTAAAATGACAATAAAATTATTAATTAAATATGATTTTTATCATATTTGTAACAATTGCTACATTTTTAAATAATAATTGCTATAATTTTGATATACTAACTAAAATTATATTTTATGGAATTCATTTCTCAACCTTGGCCTTGGTATGTTGCAGGACCATTGATTTCATTAACCATGTTTTTAATGTATTATTTCGGTAAACGATTAGGAATTTCTTCTAATTTAGAAAGCACTTGCGCAATGCTTGGCGCTGGAAAATTAGTAGATTATTTTAAATTAGATTGGAAAAAAAGCGCATGGAACCTCACTTTTATGATAGGTTTAATAATTGGTGGTTTTATAGCAATGAATTATTTAACACCAGACAAAACAGTTGCAATAAGTGCTCAAACAATCGCTGATTTAAACGAATTAGGTTTTCAAAACGCAGGGAAAACATATATGCCAGAAGAACTTTTTAATCTTAATTTAATTTCCGTAAAAGGAATTTCGATATTATTAATTGCAGGTCTTTTAGTTGGTTTTGGTGCAAGATATGCTGGCGGTTGCACATCTGGTCATGCAATAGTAGGTTTAAGTATGTTAGAATTACCATCATTAATAGCAGTTATTGGTTTTTTTATAGGTGGTCTAACAATGACTTGGTTTATTTATCCTTTAATATTTTCTTAAAAAAGTACTTAAAGTGTGCTAAAGTTATAAGTGCCTAAAGTTAAATTTTCAGTCAAATAAATTATTAAAACGCATTAGAAAAAAACACTTAACATAGCCAAACTAAACTTTAGGCACTTTAAGTATTCATAACTCTAGGCACTAAATTAAAATTATGAAGTTAATAAAATTTTTACTTGCAGGTATATTTTTTGGTATAGTATTATCAAAATCAGAAGCAATTTCTTGGTATAGAATATTTGAAATGTTTAAATTTCAATCTTTTCATATGTATGGTATTATTGGTTCGGCAGTTGTTTTAGGTATTATTTTAGTTCAAATAATAAAAAGAACAAATTTAAAAACAATAGATGGAAATGAAATTGAATTTACGCCAAAAAAATCTGGTAAATTTAGAAATATAATTGGTGGTATCATTTTCGGATTAGGTTGGGCATTAGCTGGCGCATGTCCTGGACCATTTTATATATTATTAGGTCAAGGTGTTGGCGCTATATTAATTGTTCTTTTTGGTGCTATGCTTGGCACTATATTATATCATGCAGTTAAAAGTAAATTGCCACATTAACTATTTTTTATTTTAATAAAAAATAGTTTGCGTAAATAATACGCAAAACAAATAATATTTATATCTTTGTACTACAAAATATAAATATTATGAATCCATTATTATTAACAGACGGTTACAAAGTTGACCACAGAAGACAATATCCAAATCAAACAACGCTAGTTTATAGCAATTGGACACCAAGAAAAAGCAGAATTGAAGGTGTCGAGAAAGTCGTTTTTTTTGGTTTACAATATTTCCTTAAAAAATATATTATAAAAGAATTTAATGAGAATTTTTTTAATAAACCTAAAAAAGAAATTTGTAAAAAATATACTAGACGAATCAATAATTATTTAGGTGAAAACCAAGTTGGTATAAAACATATAGAAGATTTACATGATTTAGGTTACATACCAATGGTTTTTAAAGCATTGCCCGAAGGCGTTTCGGTACCAATAAAAGTACCAATGCTTACTATGTATAACAGTTTACCTCAATTTTTTTGGTTAACCAATTACTTCGAAACTATATTATCTACAACAATTTGGTTACCTTGTAATTCGGCTACTTTAGCAAAAGAATACCGAAAAATATTAGATAAATATGCTCAAGAAACCTCTTCAGCTCCTGAATTTGTAGATTGGCAAGCACATGACTTTTCGATGCGAGGCATGGCAGGTTTAGAGGCAGCAACCATAAGCTCTGCTGGTCACTTATTATCTTTTTTAGGAACAGATACCATACCAACAATCGATTTTTTAGAAGATTATTACAATGCTAATTCCGATAAAGAAATAGTTGGTAAATCTGTCGCTGCAACCGAACATTCCGTAATGAGTATGGGCACAAATTCTAAAGAACAAGAAACTTTTAAACGCTTAATTACAGAAGTTTATCCTAACGGAATTGTATCTATAGTTTCCGATACTTGGGATTTATGGAAAGTGCTTACAGAATATCTACCAAACCTAAAAAAAGATATTTTAGCAAGAAACGGAAAGGTTGTTATTAGACCTGATAGCGGTAATCCGGTAACTATTATTTGTGGTAATCCAAACGGAAAATCCGAAGAAGAACGAAAAGGAGTTATCCAATTACTTTGGGAAGTTTTTGGCGGAAAAATAAACACTAAAGGGTACAAAGAATTAGACCAACATATTGGTGCAATTTATGGCGATAGTATTACTATAGAAAGAACAAAACAAATCTGTGAACTACTAAAGAAAAAAGGATTTGCGTCTACAAATATTGTTTTAGGTATTGGTTCTTTCACATATCAATACAACACGCGTGACACTTTTGGTTTTGCAATGAAAGCAACTTATGGTGAAGTAAATACTAAAGGTAGAGAAATCTACAAAAATCCAATTACAGATGACGGCACAAAAAAATCTGCTAAAGGTTTATTAAAAATCATAAAGGAAAATGGCATCTATAAAATGATAGATCAAGTAACTTGGCAAGAAGAACAAACAGGTGAATTAAAAGAGATTTTTAGAGATGGAAAATTACTTGTAGATTTAAAATTAAGTGATATTAGAAATAACATTTAAAATATTTTTAGTAATTACCAGCATTGAAAAAGTGACTTTATTTATTCGGTTGTTATATTCCGTATTTATATAGTCATTTTTTCTATTTGAAGTCTATGTCTTAAAACATGAACAATTGAATGTTCAATTAATGCTTCTAAATCGTAAGTTGTCCAAGAAGTTTTAATTATAGTATTCAATAATTCTTTGTCTGTCATCAACCATTTACAAACCACATAAGAAAAAAGTTTGGAGATAATTATATTGAAAATCTTGTTCCGATACTTTTTCATTTATTTTTTTAAACGTATCATCCGAAATTTTTAACAATATAACTTTTAGTTCATCAGGTGCTTTTTCATACTCGTCGGTTAACGCGCCAATTGCTCCTTTTCTATATACTTTCCTCATTTTTTTATAAAACTATAAGCCTATTGTTTTTCTGATTATAGTTGCATCATTAATAACAAATGGTGTTGGCATCATTTTAGGATCTGTTCTTGGTTTTATATTTAATAATTTATTGGTGAATAAATCATACTTGGTATCGTAAATTGTAATGCTTGGGTTTTCGTTTTTTGGTAGCACAAAATTTAAATTTAAAATGGAATCGTTTTCCGTAAAATAATAACTTAATAGATTTTTGTATTTTCCGGTATGAAAAAGGAATTTACCATCTTTTTTCTTTCTTAAATTTTCTCCGTTTACGATAAACTCTTTAAAATTTAAGGAGTCTTTTACCAATAATTCTAATCGGTTAGAATTTCGTTGTGAAATTATCTGTAGACCAATCTGTCTATCGTTATTGATTATAGTATCTAATAATTTAGTAATAATTGGTTCTTTAAAACCTAAAACATTGGTTTTTTTATGCAATTTAAATCGGGAATTATATTTACTTGCTGTAGTACCTTTATCAAAACTGCCTTTTGTTGGGTCGTTTGTTAAATATGCTTCATTATATGCGTTTACTTTAGATTCGTATGAAGCAAAATATGCTTCGCCTTTATCAGCATCAATAAGGTATATTAAACTAGTTGGTTGTTTTCTATCTACGGAATAATCCGCTTTAAGCGAAGCAGAAATAAATGCTAAACCACTTATTATTAAAAACAGATAACTTAGTTTTTTAGTGTTTTTATACTGATGAAATAAAGGAACTAATAAACCGAAAATAAGCACCACAAAAACAGCACTTATTACCAACATTTTTAAACCTAAACCAACAGGAAACATCTTAATTAATGGTGCGAAAACTATTAAAGTTGGTATTGCTAAAAGTGTTATAAATAACGTTTTTATCTTGCTGTTTTCCTTTGAAAAAAGTAAAATTGCTAATATAATTAAGGACAAATAAACAGGTAAAATAAAAAATCCTGCGCCTTTTAAATATATAACAATTAATAAATTGATAATTCCCCAAATAAATAATGGTGCAACTAGTAAGTTTTCTGCGCTATATTGTTTGAAATAACGTTTGTACAACCAAAATAAAATTGCTAAAGTTAGACAAACAAAAGCCGTTATATATAAATGACCGTTATAGGTAAAACCATGTAAAATATCGTTGTATTGTGGATGTATTATTTTTATTAATTTCCAACCAAACATAGTAATTAATCCTGAAATTAATAAGGCGCCTAAAAAAGGCGCAAAACCTGCAAACATTGCTTTAGTGGTTAATTTATTTTTTTGAACACCAATAAATGTAATTATAAAAAATAGAATTGCACCAATAATAAACATTGCTAAAACCCATGAAAACGGATACGTTATCAAACCCATTTTAGGAAATGAAAAATAGATTAAATCGGTTGTATCGTTTAAGTTTTCTAAGTTAGCATTCGCAAAATATGGCAATAATGTCATTAAATAATCGCCTTGTTGCTCTAAAGTATTTCTGTCTAATCTTTGGTAAGAATCTTGTACAGTATGATAATCGTAATGATCGTCTATAAATGCAAAATTAAATCCGTTAAGGTTTGCATCTTCTCTAAAAACAGTTAAATCGGTATCGTTTGGCAAGGCCTTATAAATACTATACATTAATGAATTTGCTACAGGAAAATTCGGTTTTGCTTTGTTAAATGCTTTGATGAGTTCTTTATTACCGCCATTAGTTTCTAATAACATATAACTTGGTCCGCCAGAACCACGCGCTTCAAAATTTAAAACCAAACCAACATTATCTGCCCAAGCATGATGATTTACAAAAGCATTTGCGCCTAATAAACCTATTTCTTCGGCATCTGTAAATAGTATGATAATGTCATTTTTAGGTTTTGGGTTTGTTGCTAAATATGCTCTAACACCTTCTAAAATAGTAACAACTCCAGATCCAGCATCGCTTGCGCCAATTGCAGAATGTACTGCGGAATCGTAATGCGTTAATAAAACTAAAGATTTGCTTTTGGGATCTGAACCTTCAATTTTTGCAATAATATTTTCTGCTTTTACACCAGCACGCCACTTTTTATTTATCGCTATCTGATTTTGAACCGAAACCTGTAAACCTAATTTTTCTAATTGATTTATTAAATAATTTTTTACTTTACTGTGTTCTTTTGTACCAACATAATGTGGTTTTTGTGCAATTTCTTTTAAATGTACTAAAGCTCTTTGGGTAGAAAATTTAGTGAGTTCTGTATTTTTATCACTTATTTTATTTGGTAAAAGCGCATAAAAACTATAATAAATGGTTGCAATAATTATTAATAACGAAATTACTTTGGTGTAGTTTGGTTTCATTTTGAGAGAGATTTGGTTGCCTAATTTAACATAATTATTTATAAATTAATCTCTTTTAATTAATAAATACATTTCGTTGTCTAATTCTAAATAACCTTGATCGTAAATATAATAATAAACATTGCCTGTTTTTGTAGTATAAATTTGAGTGAAAAAATTAAAATCGAAATTTTTACTTATCAATTTAGATCTTGTAGTTTTTGTTTTACCAGAAATATTTAGTTCGGTTAATACTTTGTAGTTTTTTCGTAAACGATTATTGGTGTTTCTAATTAAGTTTTTAGCGTCTTTATTTATCTTATTATTATAGGTATTTCTACAATAATCAGAGCAATATTTTTTGTCGATTCTACCTTTAAAAGAATCTCCGCATTCTACGCATTTTTGTTGATTCATTACTCTTTTTCTTCTAATTTTATATGACTCCAATTCTCGCCAGATTTTATGCGCCAAATTTGCATGGTTGTTACACCAAATTGTTTGGCAATCATTTTTACACGAGTTCTATTTTTAGGATCTGCTAGTTTTCTTTTAATTATTCTAACGGTTCCTTCGTTTAATTTGTATCTTTTGCTGGCTCTTCTTTTTGGGTTTTTGTTTTGATGAATTACTAGTTCTGCTCTGTCAACCCATTTTAAATTAGTAATGGCATTATTTGTAGGATTGTGATCTAAATGAATAACAAATTTTTTATTTTCTCTGTTTTCATCAAACATAATTGCCACTGCTCTATGTACATAAAATGAAGCTACTTTATTACCTTTCTTTTTATAAAAAAACATATTAAATCGTTTCATTTTTGCAAACCTTGTTAGCAATCTAAATCGTGTTTGTGTTTTGGTTTTAATTCTGACTCTACCATGATTGGAAATTCGATATGCCATTAATGCTGGATCAGCATCATTTAATGTGAAATCTTTCCACTCTTCGTGTATATATTGATTTATCATATTGTTTGTAATAGTTGTTGTTACTACAAATATAGGTTTAATTTTAGTAACTATTTCATCTTGCTTTTTTACCTCTAACATAATCATCAATCTTGTTTTTATGTTGTAAACCAGAAATCCAAGTACCAGTAAATTCCGTAAAACTACGCTTACAAGATTTACATTTATAACGTTGAGAACCACATTTAAAACCAAACTTTACGATTGCAATGTGGACATTTTCCTTGTTTGTTATTTAACAAACTTCTATGCATTTTTTGAAAATCGCAAACAGTATCTGTATTTATAGTACTTAACTTAATTATTTCTGAAATAACAGAATTACGTTCTGTTGCATGTAAATCAAGTAAGTATAATTTCATTCTCAAATATACAAAAATAATACTAATTATAAACTAGAGCCAATAAATATTGAAAATGCAATTGGTAATAAAGTTAGAGCATCATCCGCTAAGAGCAGATTTAAAACAATTTGCTAAGTACATGACAAAAAATCAAATATATTTATAACGTTTTGATTTAAAGCGTTTAATAAATGGTTTGCGATATAATTCAGACCATATTTAAAAATAGTAATTGCTTT
>JAMONN010000103.1 GCA_027065775.1 Flavobacteriaceae bacterium
AAAAAATAATTATAAAACATGAAATTCAAATTAAATTGGGGGCAAAGTTTAGCATTAGTAATGTTAGCGTTTATGATTTTTATACTAAGTTTTGTTTATAAAACATTTACAAGAGATTCTTACGATCATCATTTGGTAAGTAAACAGTATTATCAAGACGAAATTACTTTTCAAAAAGAAATTGATGCTAATAGTAATGCTTCAAAATTATCTGAAAAGGTTACGTTATCAAACTCTAATGAAGGAATTTTAATTAAATTTCCTTCAGAAATAAATCAAGATGCTATTTCTGGTAAGATAAAAATAATGCGACCAACAACCGATAAATTAGATTTAGTGATGCCAATTAAATTGGAAAATCATAAAATGACTATTCCAAAAGAAAACTTAATTAAAGGAGTTTGGAATATTAGAATTGATTGGAAAGCAAATGAAGTTGAATATCTTTATAAACAAGATTACTATTATTAATTAAAGTTTAAATTTTTTGAATTACACTGCATTCATATTAGGTTTATTAGGTAGTTTTCACTGCATAGGTATGTGCGGCCCAATTGCTTTTGTTTTACCATTAGATAGAAGTAGTAAATCTAAAATGATATTCCAAACTTTTTTATATCATTTAGGTCGTTTATTAACCTATTCTATGATTGGATTGTTGTTTGGGTTTATAGGTAAAGGTTTATATTTAGCAGGTTTTCAACAACGATTATCTATTTTAATGGGCGTAATTATGATACTTACAGTTATTATACCTGTAAAAGTTTTTAATAGATTTAATATTACAAAACCTCTTTATAAAGCAATCGGTAAAATAAAACAGCAATTAGGAATTTACCTTAATAAAAAATCAAATAAATCTATTTTTCTTATCGGATTTTTTAACGGATTTCTACCATGTGGTTTAGTGTACATGGCATTAATAGGTTCCATAGCGTCATCAAATGCTTTTTCAGGTTCATTTTATATGTTTTTATTTGGTTTAGGAACTGTACCAATGATGACTTTAACCGTTTTTGCAGGTAATATTTTGAAGGTTTCTTTACGGAATAAAATACAGAAAGCAATACCTGTTTTTGTAGTGATTATTGGTTTGCTTTTTATATTGAGAGGTTTAGGTTTGGGTATACCTTATATTTCACCTTCGGATGCTAAATTGCATATTAGTAATAATGCTAGCGCTTGTAAATAATAGTGAAAACTGATAATAATCAGGTTATGAAAAGAAAAATAATAATAACTTTGTATAATTAAAATAAAAATCATGATTAAATATTTTATACCATTAATCGATTGGAGTTGGGGAATTATAGGCGGAATATTCTTATTTGTCGTTTTTGGAGGATTAGCATTAATGCTACATCTTTTTATGCGAAGTGGTAAAAAAAAAGAGTAATAATTTACTTTTAGACTTTACAATAAATTTATTTAATAAAATTTTTAATTCATTATGTTAAAAGAAATAACTCAAGAAATTTTAGATCAATTACCAAAAGAAACAAAATTATCTACCGAAGATATTATTGTGATTAAAAAGAACAAAGATTTTTTCTTTAGTATTGTAGATAATATAGTAATCGATTTTTACGACGCACTTTATGCGAATCCAAAAACAAAAGCTGTTTTTAATGAAGGTGAAAGACCTATAAGAGAAAAGTCATTAAAAAAATGGTTTGTAGAAACTATTGAGGGTGATTTTGATTTAGATTATTGGGCTTGGCAAACATTTGTCGGTATTATGCACGTTAAGCGAAAAGTAAAAAACAACATGATGATTGCTATGATGTCTAGAGTTTCGGATTTAATTTCTACCGAAGCAATTTTAAGTTTGCCAGCAGAAGACGTAATTGCATTAAAATCTGCTTGGTCAAAATTAAGTGGTACTGTTTTGTCATTAATTGGCGAAGCATATCATATTTTTTATATGAAAGCAGTTGGTAACACTACAGGTTTGCCACAAAAATTATTAGATAATACCGTTAAAGTTGAAATCGATAATTTAATTGACCAATATTCTAGTTATAGTAGACATAGATAAATTAGAATGTTAATTTCTAATGTATTCCTTTTTATTAATATAAATTGAATCTACTTTTAACTGCTGTAAATTAGCCTTTAACTTAATATAATTATCATAAGTTACTTCGTTACTCCATATTAAGTTTAATACTCTAGAACTAGAATCTTTATACTTGTTCAATTCGTTTAGTAAATTATTTAATAGAATTTTTTTATGATTTAATAACAAATTATTATTTGAATAATTTAATAAAATTTGATTTTTTGATTTTTTAATTCCGTTTAACGGAAAAAACTTAACCGAATCAAATAAAACCATAGATAATCTACTTGTTTTAGTATCTAAATAAGTTAGATAACTATGCATATATTTACCATTAGAATGCATGCTAGGTTGTTCTTTTTTAAATTGAATTTTATTTAAATCCTCCATAAAATGCTTTAATTTTAATCGTTTATCAATATTAAAGATATAATGGGTATTTGCTAACTTGTTGTTTTTATTAATTAAAGCAGTGGTATCTTGGTCTTTAAGTTCGTAAAAAAACCAAATTTTACTATTGTCATAAATTGTATCTTGAATTCCTTTAATAGTATTTGTTGGTAGTTTTATCGTTTTTTTGTTGCAAGAAGTTAAAACAAAAATAAAGATTAAAAGGCAGAATATTTTTTTCAATTTAAAACCATTTTGAAGTTAAACAAAAAAACCTAACATTGCTGTTAGGTTTCATTTTGCTCCTCCTCAAAGACTCGAACTTTGGACCCTCTGATTAACAGTCATTAAGATGTTGTTTTCA